>VSOD01000199.1 GCA_009774655.1 Lachnospiraceae bacterium | reverse complement strand
ACATGGCGCTCTGAAAGAATGGCACTCATATTTTGTTCTGGGCATAATGTGATCACGGGAATGGGGAATGCACGGAAGCAAAAAGAAAGGTGGAAAAGCGGAAGTATGCATGATAAAATCAGGACATAAAGGGGCATGTAAGAGGCAGGTAAAGTATCAGGAAAACAGCATATTCCGGTGAAAAGAAGACAGTGGAGAAACAAAAACAAGGAGAAAGAAGCAGGATCCTATGATAAAGCATGAGATCGACAACATAAAATTTCACTTAAAAACCTGTCATGATCTGACATGGGTGAAAAAGTATGGCACAGTCTTTTCCGTGATCGATGCGACCGGTTCAGGTTGTATCAGCTTTGGCGTGGCGGATGAGAACGGCCGGGACAGGTATTTTATTAAAATTGCGGGTGTAGATACAGTGGATGCGGAAATATCACCGGCGGAATCGGTGGAAACTTTGAAAAATGCAGCCGAATTATACCGCATATTAAAGCACCCGGCACTGGTGGAACTGATCGAACACTATCCACATGAGCAGTATTATGTCGCAGTATTTCGGTGGGCAGATGGGGAATGTCTGTTTGATTACTGGAATTTTGACAAGTATGACAGGGAGCCGGATTTGATCAGGCCTTCGGTGCGGTTTCATAATCTGCCAGCTGACAAAAAGCTGTCTGCCGTGGAGTGCATTTTTTCCTTTATGGAAGTGGTGGCCGCTAAACGCTATGTAGCGGTGGATCTCTATGATGGAAGCCTGCTTTATGATTTCGGGAATGATCGGCTGATGCTTTGCGATATTGACCTGTTTCGGAAACAGCCTGCTTATAATGACATGGGAGAAGCGTATTGGGGAAGCAAGAGGCTGAAAGCCCCGGAGGAGTATGTTTTGGGTGCGGTTGTCGATGAGAGGACGAACGTTTTTACGGTGGGAGCATTGCTCTTCGGCTTTTTCGGCACCTATACACAGGAAGAAATCGAGGACAGATACCGGTATTGCAGGGTTTTTCCGTGCAGGATAGAGCGATGGGAGCTGTGCGGGGAGGCATATGCGGTGGTTTCGCAGGCGATTAATCCGGATAGGGAGAAACGCTACCGGACGATGGCGGAGTTTCATGATGCGTTTCGGCGGGCAGTTTTCCGAAGTGCCGATTCTGTTTGCCATGGGCAGAAATATGGCACTGGATGAGCTGTATGCCCTGACGGTGGGCATGTATTGACCGGCTTCTGAAAAATTATTTTTTTCAACTACGATTAATAATGAAGAAATCCGTATTTTCATAGAGTTAAGGAATTTGGAGAATTTAAGAAAGCGGCAGGTGAGGAGTATGTCGGAACATCAGACAATAGAATATAAAGAGCTATGGCATGATGAGTACTTAGAATGGATTTGCGGATATGCAAATGCTTACGGTGGAACGCTTTATATCGGCAAAAATGACGATGGAGAAGTTGTCGGACTCAGTGATAAAGATAGAAAAAAGTTGTTGGAAGCTATTCCGAATAAGATTACAGACACGATGGGTATTGTAGCGGATGTCAATTTGCTGTATAAGGGGAAACTGCAATATATTGAGATTATTGTGGAAAAATACCCTTCGCTGATCAGCTATCATGGCAAATATTTTTATCGCTCCGGCAGCACTATGAGAGCAATAACTGGAAAAGAATTGGATAAAGCAATCTTAAAATCGCAGGGGAGAACATGGGATGGTATGCCGGTACCCAAATTACATGTGACAGATTTAAAGAGAGAGGCGATCGAGTTATTTAAGGAAAAGGCTCTGAGAAGGCACAGACTGACAGGAGAAGAAGCAAGGATTGATGATACCATACTGATGGAGAACCTTCATCTGGTTGATGAAGAAGGGTATCTAATCAGAGCTGCAATGCTTGCCTTTTATAAAGATCCGGAGAAATGGGTTGCAGGTTCTTATATCAAGATTGGTTATTTTGGCGATTCCGATTCTGATTTGAAATATCAGGATGAGGTCCATGGTGCCCTGATTGAACAGATTGATAAAGCGGTTGATCTGGTCTACACAAAATATTTGAAAGCTCTGATTTATTATGATGGGATTCAGAGGGTTGAGCAGTTTATGTTTCCGCAGGAAGCATTTCGTGAGATATTGCTGAATGCGGTGGTTCACAAGGATTATAGTGCCTGCAACCCTATTCAGATCAGCGTGTACGAGGATAAAATATATATCTGGAATGATGGCGAAATGCCGTCTGAGCTGGATTCAACAGAGAAATTATTTGAAAAGCATTCTTCCAGGCCGTATAATCCTAAACTGGCGAATATTTTCTTTAAAAGTGGTATGATAGAGGCATGGGGCAGAGGGTTTGACAAAATCAAAGAGGCATGTTCAAAGTATGATGGACATTTGCCAGAATACAATATCGGCGCATCTGGGATTATGGTGCTTTGTAAGGCGTGCGATAAATACTTGGAATTACTGAGTGATAAGGATGATTTGCGTCTTGGTCAAATTGACCAGGATAATGACCAAGATGTGACCAAGATGATCATTGCTTTTTGCATACAGCCGCATTCTGCAAAGGAAATCATGGATTATATTAAAATAAATGACAGGAGTTTTTTTAGAAGACACTATCTCAATCCCATGATTAAAACGGGGCAGTTAAAAAGGACAATTCCCGACAAGCCCAAAAGTGGAAATCAAAAATATTATTCGTAGTAATGAATTTGCTCACAACTTGGTCAAATTGACCAAGATAATGACCAAGTTGCAGGTAAGTTTGTGGTTATGCTCCGCAGGGAGATGTATGACTATTTTCTGACCGACCGGAAACAGTGTGAAGGGAATCATCAGACCTGAAAATGTCCTGCTAAAAGAGGTGTGCTTTGAAACGGAACAGGAGGCAATTATGCAAAAAGACAATTACTTCATAGAAGGTCTGCAGGGTGCAGGCAAAAGCACTCTGGTACAGAAACTTTCGGCGCATTTACCGGAGCATACGGTTTTTCGGGAAGGAGATTACTCGCCTGTGGAGCTGGCGTGGTGTACCTATACGACAGAGGCGCAATACCAAAACGTGCTGGAGCAGTATCCGTCGCTTGCGGAAGAGATCAGGGCCAAAACGGTCACGGAGGGGCAGCACAGGATCATCTGTTATACGCAGATTCTGACGGATGTGCCGGATTTTCACAGGAATTTGGAGAAACTGGAGATTTACAACGGGAATCTGGACAGGGAGTCTTTTGAGGCGGTGGTTCTGGAGCGGTTCGGTAGATGGAATGGCGAGGGGCAGATCTTTGAGTGCTCGATTTTTCAGAATATTATTGAGAACCAGATCCTGTACCTTGGCATGAAAGATGAGGAGATTCTGGATTTTTACAGGAGGCTGGAAAAGATCCTGCACGGCAGACCGTATAGAATCCTCTATCTGGACGTGGAGGACATTGCGGGAGCGATTGGCGTGATCCGAAAGGAACGGTCCGATGATGCGGGAAATGAGCTGTGGTTTCCGATGATGCTGCGCTATCTGGAGGAATCGCCCCACGGGAAGGCCTGCGGACTGAGCGGGCTTGCAGGATTGGTGGAGCATTTGGAGCACAGAAGGAATCTGGAACGTCGGATCATCGACGAGATTTTCAGGGAGCGGACGGTGAGGCTCAGAGCCAAAGCGTACAGATTCGATGAAGTGGCGGTGTTATTATAGTGTTTCGGGCAGCCGATCGCCCTTGGAAAAAGAGGGTCGCAATGCATAAAATTCTGTAGGTTGAAGACGACAAACTGATACGCGATGAACTGGAAACGCTTCTGGTCAATGCCGGATTTTCAGTGAGAAGCGGGCAAGCGCAGGTATTCAAGATTCAACCTGCTGTCTGAAGAGACCGTGCTGGTCCTGGAAACGATAGCCAGCGGTGATTTCATCCTGAATAGTTTTGACAATAAGAGCCTGCGCCGGAGAGTCTGCAAAAACAGTGAAGACAAGAACTTGTCCTTTTTGTGTGATTTTTGAAGGTAGTATCATAAAATAGATAGATTAGAGCAAAATGCTTTTAAAAATCAGGAAGGTTACTATGCGCAGGGAGCACGGAAGGAATGCCGTGAAAAGACGGGCGGCCAGAGACTGTTCTTAACCGCATACGGGCATCTGGATTTGTATGTTGACAGGAATTTGTGAAGTGTTATATTATGTAAAAAAATGGCAAGTCTTGCGAGGCGGGAGACAGGCACAGGGAGTGAGCCGGGACTGCAAGGGAGGCTAAAATAAACATTTTACACAGATAGGAGTTGGAAGTTACAATATGTTACATAAGATACGCTTTAGTAAAAAAATTTGGTTATGTATTATAATATTTGAATTGCTTTTTGGGGGAACGGTATTTTATATGCTGCGTCAGCGTCCTCCCGTCGAGCTGGTGTATACACAGGATGATTTGGTCTATGATTCGGGTGAAGCGGGCTTCTATCTGGATACGTCCTATAGTGAAGAATATATCTTCACTCCGGAATTTATTTTATCGGGGGGGCATTTTATACCTTAGAAGCGGAATGTGAAAGCAGAGGTTCAGCAAGAATAGAAGTAGTATATTCGGACGGGCAGGTTGATCCCAATGTGAGTGATGCGGTAAATCTTTCGGATTTCTCTGATCTTTCCTGTGATTTTCGGGTTGGGTACGGAAGCAGAACGATGCAAGTCCGCGGTAGGATGGGCGGAGATGCGGAGGAAGGTGACTACATTCTTCTGCGAAATATTAGAATTGTCTCTTCACCGATAACTGTCAGAAACAGGCTGTTCCACATAGCTGTTTTTTTTGTTGTTTTGGATATATTGCTTTTGGGAATATGCTGCAAAGAACATATCAAGATCAGTGAAGAAATAAGATCGCATATCAAAATACTGATTTTATTGACAGTGGTCATCAGCATTCCCTTAATGGTAAACTATCTCTTTAATAGCGCACATGACCTGCGCTTTCATCTGACGAGGATCGAAGGCATTAAAGAGGAGCTGTTAAATGGTAATTTCCCTGTAAAGATGCAGACTTACTGGCTGCATGGACATGGTTACCCTGTTTCTGTTTTCTATGGGGATGTATTATTATATATTCCGGCGATACTTCGTTATTTTGGTGTATCTATACAGTCCGCGTATCATTATTATGTGTTGATGATCAATATAGGAACTGTTTTTATTTCCTATTATTGCTTTTCAAAAATGCATAATGCGAAAACAGGTTTGATCTGTACAATAGTGTTTTCGTTAAATATTTTTCGGCTTTATGATGTTTATACAAGAGCAGCAGTGGGAGAATATACTGCCATTATGTTTATGCCATTGGTATTATATGGAATGTGGTGCGTCTATATGCTTCCAGAAGGGTCGAAAGAGCATGGGAGAAGCTGGATACCATTGACAATTGGCTGTGTTGGAATTTTTCTTTCCCATATGTTATCAACAGAAATGACAGCTTTTTTTATGATTCTTACGGCGCTTATTCTTTGGAAAAAAACTTTTCGTAAGAAAACATTTATTGTATTAATGAAGGCAGCCGTATTAACTTTGCTGCTGACTATCTGGTTTTTAGTTCCTTTCTTAGATTATATGATAAGTGGAACTTACGTTGTTAATGATATTTCCAGATATACCCCATATAAGCTGGAATTGAGAGGGACTTTTCCTGCACAGCTCTTTATGAACAGGTATTCTGTTATGCAGGGTTCTACAGGAACTGGCACAGGAGCTGCAGCTGATATGCCGTTGACTGTTGGTGTGGCTTCCATGCTTGTTTTGGCGGGATGGTTCGTATTTTGCAGCGGGAAAGAACGTGATAGGGGAGAAAGAAAAGAAGAATATCTGGCAGTGCTTTTATCGGTACTTTGTCTCGGAATGACATTATATTTCTTCCCGTATACCCTTATTGCAGACAAATTCCCGATTATGGTAATGACCGTAAACAGTTTACAGTTTTCATGGAGACTTTATGCAGTGGCGGGAGTATTACTCGCATGGCTGTTATGCATTATTTTACGGAAAGAATGGCTGGCAAAGAAAAAGAAACAAGTATTTGCAGGCGTATTAGTTCTCATAGCTTTCTGGCAGGGTCTTTCCTATATGAGCGATGTATTGAATGAAGCTTCCAGCTGCCGCATCTTTCAAAATGGCGGACTGTCAACGATGGATATCGTGTTCGGTGAATATTTGATCATTGACTGGGGAGAAGACTTTGAAATTGCAGATTATACGAGTCATTATGAAGATCAGCTAACGTATGAGGAGGATGCGGTCAGTGTATCGGACTGGCACAGAGATGACGGAAAGGTGTTTGTTTCTCTGGTAAATCATTCAGATCAGATACAGCAGGTGGAGGTGCCGCTGATAAATTATAAAGGTAATCATGCTTTGACCGATACCGGGGATGAACTGCAGATTACATCAGGAATAGCAAATCGTATATCTGTGCTGATTCCTGAAGGTTACAACGGAACGATTCAAGTGGGATTTAGTGAACCGTGGTATTGGAGATTGTGCGAATTGATATCTCTGGCTGTGTTGTTTTGTCTGATCATTTATCCGGTCATAAAGAAAAACGCAAAAATATAATGCAAAAAAACGTGGAAAACAAAAACAACTGACCGTTATGCGGATTTGCGTTATAGTGTCGGTATGGGAGTTGGAGGGGATGAATGAAAGCGTACAGTATGCAGAATAAAAAGGCATGGGAATATAACGCGTATGAGTTTTGGGTGAAACAGGCGGGCACCCCGGCGGACAGAGCAAAGAAGCGAGGACCTGCTGCACTGCCATGGGTCATTGTATGCTGTGGGATGATGCTTACGGGATGTGGAGAGGCGGGGACGGAGGCAGATGGAAAAAGCAATGGCCAGGTTCCCGAAAATGTGTCGGAACCAGAAGAGACAGAGCCTGTCCAGGCACAGGAAGATATAGATGAGACGAGCGCAGAGCTGACATTCTATCAGAAAGCGGAAGCATTTGACATAGAGGAAGCGGAAGCCGCCCGTTGTTATGAGAGACTTTGCGCGGACAATGTTTTTGAAGACGGAACAGGAGTGTTTAGTTCGCTGTGGATAGAGGATCTGGATGGTAACGGACAGAAGGACATGGTCGTGATGGTGCAGACCGGGGAGCTTTATCTTTATGGAGAAGGCACTATTTACTTCTATATGAACGAGGATGAGGCGTACCGTTTTGAAGATTGTGATTTTCCGTTTTTCTATGAACTTAATGTGACGGCGGGAGACTTTGATAACGATGGCAATACAGAAATCGTGTTCGAAGCCCCGGGAACTGGCTGCGGAGGCCCCGGCGACTGGCATCTCAGGATGTTGAAATATCGAGATCAAAGTATGGAAAGGATGGAATTTCCTTCTGAAACTTATGAGGATGACGACAGAAGGATATACATTGAGATCACACAGGAATCTCAGGCGGATATGTATAGTGCGTATTGTCCGTATCTTGATGAAACCATTGCGTTTGAGGCAGAAAATATATTTGAACCGGGGGAAACCCGCATAGTCGGTAACAATGTGGGAGGGTACTGCAAAGCATACGGCACAGAATATGAAGGCAGGGATGCCCTGGTAGTGTCCGAGTATCTCTGCGGCGAGGGTGGAAATGTACATTGTGTAGGCATTGCCAGGTTTCTGCTTTTGTGGGAGCAGGACGGAAGCGGCCGGATTGAAAAGTGGTGGATAGAGGAATAGTCAGGTCTGGGTACAGATCAGCGAGCTTCAAGCCGATGACCGGCCGTCGACATATACTGTTTCACAGGAAGATTCTCACTGTATCCTGATGCTGTCAAAAAAGGAGCACTGCAGACTTTTCACTTTGCGCTCCGTGA
>VSOD01000198.1 GCA_009774655.1 Lachnospiraceae bacterium | reverse complement strand
ACCGTGGACGGCGTCGGATAAAAATCCTGCACCTGCTCCGGCATGTAGCCAAGATCCCGCAGATATTCCGCCAGTTCAATGGCCTCCTTCAAGGTAGAACCCGGATGAGAGGACATCAGGTAAGGCACAAGGAACTGCTTTTTGCCAAGCTGCTCATTGAGCCTGTTATACTGCCTGACAAACCGCTCGTAGACCGCTTTCCCCGGTTTGCCCATCTTCTCCAGCACCGCGTCCGAGATGTGTTCCGGCGCCACCTTGAGCTGTCCGCTGACATGATGTTCCACCAGTTCCCGGAAAAAGGCATCGTCTCTGTCCGCCAGCAGATAGTCGAAGCGGATCCCCGAACGGATAAAGACCTTCTTTACGCCGGGCAGCGCCCGCAGCCTGCGCAGCAGTGTCAGATAATCGGCGTGATCCACTTCCAGATTCGGACAGGGCTGCGGAAAAAGGCACTGTCTGTTCTTGCAGACACCCCGCGTCATCTGCTTCTGACAGGACGGTCTTCTGAAATTGGCCGTCGGGCCGCCCACATCATGAATATATCCTTTAAAATCTTTATCCTGCAGCATCCCTTCCGCTTCCCGCAGGATAGACTCGTGGCTCCTGACCTGCACCGTCCGTCCCTGGTGAAAAGTCAGGGCACAGAAATTGCAGCCGCCAAAGCATCCTCTGTTGCTGACAAGAGAAAACCTGATCTCCGAGATGGCGGGCACACCGCCGGCCGCCTCGTAGGATGGATGACAGGTGCGCATATAGGGCAGATCATAGACATCGTCCATCTCCTGCGTTGTCAGCGGCGGCTGGGGCGGATTCTGCACCACACAGACGCCGCCCGGATATGTCTCGATCAGTGTCCTGCCCGTAAAAGGATCGGTATTGCAGTACTGCACCTGAAAGCTCTCCGCATACCGGCGCGGCTCGGCTTTCATTTCTTCATAAGAAGGCAGCCGGATTCCTTCGTAGATTCCCGATATGTCTTTTGTCTTATAAACCGTTCCGGCAATAAAGGTAATGTCCCGCACCGCGATGCCCCCTGCAAGTGCATCGGCGATCTCCACGATGGACTTTTCCCCCATACCATAGGAAATCAGATCCGCCTGACTGTCCAGCAGGATGGAACGTTTAAAGCTGTCCGACCAGTAATCATAGTGCGCCATACGACGCAGGCTGGCCTCGATGCCGCCGATGATCACCGGCACATCTTTATATACCCTGCGGATCAGATTGCCATAAACCACGGTCGCGTGATCCGGCCGTTTATACGGCTCGCCGCCTGGAGTATAGGCGTCCATGGGACGGTGCCTGCCGGACACGAAATAATGGTTGACCATGGAATCCATATTGCCGCCGGATACAAGAAAGCCAAGCCGGGGCCTGCCCAGTACCGTGATGCTCTTCTCATCCTTCCAGTCCGGCTGTGAGATGATCCCCACACTGTAGCCGGCCGCCTCCAGCACTCTGCTGATGATGGCATGTCCAAAAGAAGGGTGATCCACATAGGCATCCCCGATCACATAGACGAAATCCAGCTGCTCTATTCCCCGCCTGTCCATATCTTCTTTTGAAATCGGTAAAAAATCCATTCCGTATTCCTCCCTGCCCGACGGTCAGCATAAAGCGCCGGCCAGAACGCCCTCCTCGATCAATTCCGTAAACTCATGGGTGTAGTAGTCGGCCAGCTGTTTTTTCTCCGCATCCTGGTATTCCGAATACCTGTCATAGACGGCGCACACCTGCATACCGGCCGCCTTTCCCGCCTGAATGCCATGAATGATATCCTCAAAGACAAGACAGTTCTCAGGCTTTACCTCAAGCGCCTGTGCCACCGCCAGATAAATATCCGGCGCCGGTTTTCCCTTCGCCACATCGCAGCCCGTCATAATGCAGCTAAAATAATGCTCCAGACGATGCACATTCACGATATTCTCTACCAGTTCCCGCGAATTGCTGGTGGCGATCCCCATCTTGATTCCCTGTCCGCGGCAATACTGCAACAGCTCCAGCACACCCTTTTTCAGCGGGACTTCATGGGCGTACTTCTCCCACGCCATGCGGTTCCAGTCCTCCTTAATGGTCTGCGGCTCGTCGGGAATCCCGAAGCGCTCCTTGAAATAGACCGCCGTCTCACTGAAACTTTTTCCCCCGATGGACGCCTGCAGATCCTCCGGCAGACGGATCCCGAATCTCCCCAGATATTCGATATCAATGCTCTTCCACACCCACATGGAATCCACCATGGAGCCGTCCAGATCAAAAATGACCGCTTCTATCATAATGCTGCATTCTCCACTTCTTCTTTCATCCGCCCCGTAAGCTCTCTACTTCCTCGTCTGTCAGCCTGCGGTAGGCTCCTTTTTCCAGAGAGTCTTCCAGCTGCAGCCGGTCCATCCGTATCCTCTTTAAGTAGACCACTTCATTCCCAACCGCATGTAACATGCGTTTTACCTGATGAAACCGGCCTTCGGTGATCGTCAGTGTGATCTTCTTTTCCGCCAGTATCCGCACCACCGCCGGTCTGCATTTTTTCTTCTCCCCGATATCCACGCCCTGTTCCAGAAGTTCCCGCTGATGCGCGTCGAATGTATGGGCCAAATGGCATTCATACTCCTTGTCCACATGTCTGCCGGGCGAAAGCAGCGCATGGGCCAGCGGGCCGTCATTGGTGATCAGCAGAAGGCCTTCCGTGTCCTTGTCCAGCCGGCCGACCGGAAAAAGGTCGCTCCGGCCTTCCCCCGCAAGCAGATCCAGCACCGTCCTGTCGCGTTTGTCCTGCGTGGCAGACACCACCCCTGCCGGCTTGTGCAGAAGATAGTACACATATTCTTCATAGACACAGGGCTGCCCTTTATAACAGACGAGATCCGCAGCCTCCCGGACCTGCTCCTCCGGACGCAGTACCGTCACGCCGTTGACCGATACAAGCCCGGCCTTGATCTCCTTTTTAACCTGAGTTCTTGTGCCCAGATTCAATTCACATAGAAACCTGTCCAAACGCATCCTTCATCATCCTCACAACCTGTCCTGCACACCGCCTCTGCGTCGGCTTCAAATGCCCCGCCTGATCGCGGAAGCCACACACGGTCCCGGAAGCCACACGGGCACATACAACCCCGTTCCACCTGTTAATAAAATCACAGACCGCAGAATATAAATAAAATAAGCACTCCCTTACAAGGAACCCGCCATGAAAAAGCAAGATACCCTGTACCAGCTCCTGTTTACGGCGCTGTCCCTCTATCTGATCTTCCTGATGCTCCGCTATCCGGCGCTGTCCCTGGAATATGCCTCCACCGGTTTGACGCTCTGGTTTACGAAAATGGTGCCCACCCTCCTGCCCTTTATGATCCTCTCCGGAATCATGATCCGCATGAATCTGACGGAGCGCTTTGTCGGCCTGCTCCATCCGCTCCTGCACCGTATATACGGCACTTCCAGAAACGGCTCCTACACGATCATCATGGGCTTTCTGTGCGGTTTCCCCATGGGTGCGCGCATCGTCGGCGAACTTTACGAACAGCATAAGCTGTCCCGGGAAGAAAGCGCGCTCCTGCTGTCTTTCTGCAATAATATCGGCCCGATCTATTTCTTAAGCTATGTAATCCCCACCCTGGGAATCGACAGGCCCGGCCGGCCTTTTTTACTCATGTACGGTATCCCGCTGCTCTACGGATTCCTGTTAATGCGGATCAGACCCTGGATGACACGGAAGGTTTCCTCCTGCGAAAATCATCCGGAAGCCCGTTCCCTTCAGGCCAGACAACCCGGTTCCTGCTCCCTGCTGGCGGCCATAGACGCCTCTGTGCTGTCAGGCCTGATCGGTATCGCCAGACTGGGCGGCTATATGGTATTCTTTAACCTGCTTAATATTGTTTTTCAACCCTTTCAACATGTTAACACAAATATCCTGAACATTTACCGGTGCCTTCTGGAAATCACCAGCGGCATTGACTGTTCCGGTCGGTCAATCAATTTTGCCATCCTGATCCTGCTCCCTTTCGGCGGCTTCTCCTGTATCGCCCAGACCTACAGCATGATCCGTCAGACTGACCTCTCCCTGCGCCCTTATGTTTATCACAAAACGGTGCAGACCGCCATCACGGCGGCATGTTATCTGCTCCTTTATCTGCACGGATTGACGCCATAAAATCAGAACACAAGGCTGTACGTTATCGCTTCCGCCGCCTTCTCCTTTTGCGTCTGCGCCTGCCCCGCAAGATCATTCCCATGGAAAGCGCCATGCCCAAAACCAGCAGCGCACACGCACCGCACACCGCGATGAGCAGTCCGTCGCGGCCGGCCGGTTCTTTCTCCCCGTCCGCCGGAATGGCTTCCACCAAATTGCCGTCGTCTATGCGTTTCACACTCTCTGAAATACTCTCAACGATCTTATTCGCAGCCCTCTCGGCGGCAATCTCCTCCGGCGTCTGATAGTCCATGGCCGGCAGGGAAACCACATTGCTGGTCGTGAACAGGTCGTAGCCGTTATAACCGTTGACCACAATGCGGGGCACAAGATGAGGCGGCACCTGCATTGTAAAGCAGAATGTGTCAGCCGACCGGTCCGGCCATCTGAGCAGTTCGGAAAAGCGCTCCCCGTTGTTGTAGCTGTATGCGTAATACAGCATGCCGCTGTCGCGGTCTGCCGCGGAAACCTGCACTGTCACTTCCCCAGTATCCGCATTCTGTTCCAGCACCTCGATCGAGCAGAAATCCGGCTCCGTGCGGTCCGGTTCCACCACGTCTTCCGGTACATCCACTGCCACATTCTGATAATCGCTGTAGTCCACACCAAGCACATCAGATCTGAGATTGAAATATTTGGCGGCCGCCGTGGCATTCAGCCGGCCGAAAGCCTTTAACTTTTCATCATGGTCATAGTAGGGCTTGTCGTTTTCCTGATCCAGATGACAATGTTCTATGAGCACACAGGGAATATCCCGCTCCGTGGCATGACGGATGATCCCGTAATAGTCGGTCCCCCTGTCGTTAAGTCTCGTCTTGATCCCTCTGGAATACAGGCCGAGTTCCTGCAAAAGTTCCATCTCTACGCTGGCAAACCCATAGCCTTTGCTGTAGTTCTCACCGAAGGCGGACACCCAGCACTCCGACCCGAACAGCGTATGGTGTTCCGACATATTAAAATGCAGACAGAACAGGAAATCCGCCCCCACATGCTCTGCAAATTCACAGCGTTCGTCAAGCGACAGCTCCTGATCCCCGTCTCTGGTCAAATATACGGTGACGCCCTCATACTGTTCCAGCTCTTCTTTCATGGCTCTGGCCACGACTATGGTCATCTCTTTTTCGGTGTAATCCTCATATTCCCCGCCAAGATTCTCACCGCCATGCCCCGGATCGATCACGATACATAACGTATCATCGGCAGACTCCCCACCACCTGCATCTGTATCCGTTTCTCCGGTTGTTTCTGTCTCAGGATCGAAATCCCCGTCGGTTTCCGTCATCTCCGTCATTCCCTTTTCCGCCGCAGATACGGTCATACTGCCGGTGCTGCCATCCAGGGCGCTTACGCCGGCACATACAAAAAGTATCCCTGCCAGAACGCCGGACAAAAGAAGCCGCATGACCGTTCTAGAAAAATCCACCATTCCTGCTCCAGTTCCTTTTCCTGTGATCTACAGTAACCGAAATTTGTTATGTCGTTTACTATAACTCTATAAGGAAAAAAAGAGCCTGCCCTGTGGCAGACTCTGTTAATCAAGCCAAACACTGCGGCTTTACATCAAATTCAGTTCAGCCGGTTCGCTTTCGCCCTCCGCCTCTTTCAACATCTGCTCTACCTCGATCGGACGCAGCTCGGCGCGATTTGCCTTAACGGTTTCATTGTAGCCGCTGATCGTGTTATAGAAACTCTCGTAATGTTCCGTCGTCGTTGCCAGAGTCGTCGTCATGGCGTTCTCCAGATTGGCCAGCATCTCATCCAGATACTGCATCGCGGAAGTCCGGACGCCGTTGGCCTCTATCGTGGCATTGTTGAGAATCTCCTGTGCCTGTGTGGTCGCCATCCGTACCACCTCATTGGCCTGCGCGTATGCCTGCTGCATAATCTCATGCTCATTGATCAGTTCCGTGGTCTGGACGGTCGCATCCTTGATCAGCGCTTCCGCCTTCGAGCGCGCGTCATTGAGGATCGCTTCCTTGTTCGCAATGATCTTCTGATAACGTTTGATCTCATCGGGCGTCTTCATCCTAAGCTCCCGCAGAAGCTCATCAATTTCCTCTTTATTTACGATTATGTTCGTCTTGGACAACGGCTGATACTTACAGCCATCAATGTAATCTTCGATTTCATCGATAAGTTGTTCGATTCTGCTGCTCATCTTTATCCTCATTCCTAAATATTTCTGCAGGGCATATATTCATCATCTCAACATTGATTGACTCGTATAGTCACAACACTCTCCGCCGCTTCCTGTCCTGACTCGGTACTCACTTCACATGCCCGTACTTCTCATAGATCAGTTTCGCAACAAATTCCGGTACACACTGAGATATATCGCCGTTAAAGCTGGCAAATTCCCTGACTGTGGAAGAACTCAGATATGCATATTCCAGGCTGGTGGTCAAAAACATCGTGTCCAGATCGCCGCCCGAAAATTTCCTGTTCGTCTGTGCGATCTGCAGTTCATACTCGAAATCCGTGATCGCCCGGAGTCCTCTGATCGCCACATGGACATTCTTCTCCCTGGCGTAATCAATCAACAGGCCGCTGAAAGAATCTACCACCACATTAGGCATATCCTTTGTCGCTTCCTTTAACATCTTAACACGTTCTTCCACAGAAAACAATGGACTCTTTGTTTTATTATTCAACACGCTCACCGTTAATTCATCAAAAATTTCAGCCGCGCGCCTGATAATATCCAGATGTCCAAAAGTAACAGGATCGAAACTTCCCGGATAAATTGCTGCTTTCATCATATCCCCCATTCTATAGTTAACGACATTAGAAATTTCGTTTACTATAACGCAACCTGCGGATTTGTGCGCAGGCACCAAGATCATCCACAGCACAAATACGTCCCACTTTTGGCATTATAAATCACTTTTCTCAAAATGTCTTCTCTTTTTTAAAAAATTTTACAAAACACATGCTTGTTCGTCTTGTAGCGCTTCTCCTTCTCCACGACAAATCCAAGCTCCTTCACATAAGAAAAATCCGTCTCCAGCGCCGCTTCCGTCACGATCAGCGTATGTTCCGTTACATAAGGCAATCCCCGCAGCATCCGCAGAACCTGTTTTTCATACTCGCTGTGATAGGGCGGATCCATAAAGATCACGTCCACTTCCTTCTCATGAATACCGGGCAGCGCACCGAGTACGTCCTGCCGTAAGACAGTGGCTCTGTCCGTAAACTTCGTAAACTGCAGATTTTCCGTGATACAGGCGATCGCATTCCTGTTATTCTCCACGAAATAGGCGTGTCCTGCCCCTCTGCTCAGCGCCTCGATCCCGATGCCGCCGCTGCCGCTGTATAAATCTAAGAATACGGCGCCCGGCAGATACGGCTGCAGCATATTAAATAAAGTCTCTTTGATCCTGTCCGTTGTCGGCCTGGTATCCATCCCCGCCGGCGTCTTAAGCGGCAGGCTTCTCGCCGTTCCCGCAATCACTCTCATTGTCCATCCTCCACATTAACCTCTGTAACTCCGCTCTGCGAAATCTCGAATACTTCCTGTCATAAGCCGTCAAACCCGGATCTTAACCCCTTTTCCGTCCCGCTTTCCCGGCTTGATCTTATTCAGCTCGATCTCCTTCCCGCCATACTCGATCGTCTGCTCCTCTGCATTGCGGGTGTAGTAAACTGCTTCCAGGC
>VSOD01000197.1 GCA_009774655.1 Lachnospiraceae bacterium | reverse complement strand
GGTTCCGATAGCCGGTCTGTATGTATAAAAGGGGATGTAAATGAGAGGAACACACAGGGTTATCGTGCAAAATAAACGTATGCGTTATGATTTTGCAGTAAGAAGAAATATGTATTGTTTTTATTGATGAAGGAAACGAGTTTGTTTTAAGCGATGAATTTGCATCTGCTGCGCAAAAGACGGGAAATTATTACGTGATCGTAACAAGAGAAGGGGTGCCATCCCTGCCCTACAGTGTAGAAGAAATATATGGAATTCGTAATGCGGGGAAATATGGTACGTTAAAACAGACTTACAATGAATTTTACCAGCTTTATGGATTGGAAGAAAACCAGAAAGCCATAAATCCAACGGTGGTCGTTACAGAGGATTCTAATTCCGGATATCAGTTCTTTAAAGCGATTTGTGATAAAAATCAAATTGCCTGTATATGTGCCGGAGGAAAATCAAATATTTTTGCGACAATGGTAAATCAGGATGCAGATAAACAGCAGGGGACAATTTTGATTATCGCAGATGGTGCCGCTTTTGGGGCGGAAATGGAAAAAATAATGCATTTTATGAAGACGCATGAGAGGATTGCATTGTATTTGCCAGAGTCCTTTGAATGGTTGATTTTGAAGTCTGGCATTATAGAAGATGGTGAGATCAGCGAGATACTGGCGGCACCGGGAAATTATGTTGACAGCCGGGAATACTTTAGCTGGGAACGTTTTTTTACTGCTGTGCTGGTAAGGAAAGCAGATCATACTTATTTAAAATATACCAAAAAGATATTGAACACGGCATACTTAACGGAGAAGCTGCGAAGCAAAATACTAAAGACAATTCAGCAGGTCATATTCGAGAAAGAGACTACGGGACAGTAGGCAGTCTATCCCGCAAACATACAAAAAGACACAAAATGGAGGAAAACGATCATGTATCCGACTCGACAGGAAGCAGAAGCATTATTGGCAGACGCCGCGAGCTGTAATCCCGGCCCATGGGAGGCGCACAGTCGTGTGACGGCATGGTGTGCGGAGAAGATTGCGCAGGCGTGTCCGGGGATGGATGCGGAGAAAGCCTGGGTGCTGGGACTGCTGCATGACATCGGCAGGAAGTTCGGGGTGAAGCATTTAGGGCATGTCTATGACGGGTGGCGGTATATGATGCAGGCAGGATATGATGAAGCGGCCAGAATCTGTCTGACGCATTCTTTCAACGAGGGGAAGCTGGAGAGTTATATCGGGAAATTCGATATCACGGAGGAAGAAACGAAGGAGCTCCGTCAGGCACTTGCACAGACGTCTTTTGATGATTATGACAGACTGATCCAGCTGTGCGACTCTATTGCCGGTGCGGAAGGCGTGGTGAACATAGAAGACAGGATGAACGATGTTAAGAGAAGATATGGTCGGTTTCCGCAGTCGAAGTGGGATAAGAATCTGGAATTGAAGGCATTTTTTGAACAGATGGCCGGTGAAGATATTTATAACGTAGTAGGTGGAATAGGGGCAGGTATTTGAGGAAGCATGGAATGTCCAGGATCCCTTTTTTGATGAGCGGAAGAAGGAAGCAATATGCCGGAGGCCGGAGAAGAAGACAAAGCGTTTTAGACTAATAGGACAGAAGCATAAGCGGCTTGAACAAATAAGACAGAAGCATAAGCAGTTTGAGCAAATAAGACAGAAGCATAAGCAGCTTTAGTAAATAAGACAGAAACATAAACAGCTTGAACGAATAATACATAGGTATGCAGAATAAAAGACACAGCAGAAGGGAGAAACTAAAATGAGAGAGACAGTAACGATCAAAGTGGAAGAACCGCAATATTCCGTGGTCACGGGAATGACGTTTTCACAGGTAGACGCCTGGTTTGGCCATACGAGAAGGGATCTGAAAATGGATATCATCTATCCGGAAGATCAGGAGAGGCTTTATCCCTGTATTGTATGGATCTGCGGCGGTGCCTGGGTGCAGATGGACAAGTCGGCTCATCTGACTTATCTGACAGAGCTGGCACGGACAGGGTTTGTGGTGGCCAGCGTGGAGTACCGTACCAGTAACGAAGGCCCTTATCCGATGCCGCTTATCGACATCAAGGCGGGGATCCGTTATCTGCGCGCGCACAGTGAGCGGTTCCGGATCGATCCGGAACATTTTGGCGTGATGGGAGAGTCGGCCGGCGGGTATCTGACGGCAATGGCGGCGTTAGCCAATGATCCGGCCTTCGATGTGGGAGATTACACGGACTATTCCAGTCAGGTACAGGCAGCATGCCCCTGGTATCCGCCGACGGATGTTTCCGGGTTCCCTTACAATTCGCCTGTGGAGGCGGCTGCTTCGCCGGAGTCGCTGATGCTGGGGATGAATGTCATGCTGCAGAAGGAAGAAGCCCTGAAAGCATGTCCGGTGAGCTTTGTGACAAAGGACGCTCCGCCGTTTATGATTCTGCACGGTATCAATGACCACACGGTTCCTTTCGGGCAGGGAGAAGTCCTGCATGATAGGCTGGAAGAGGCGGGATGCGATGTCAGGCTGATCGCCATTGAAGGTGCGGATCACGCGGATAAGCAGTTTTTCCAGAGAGAGACCTGGAAATGGATCGCGGATTTCTTCCATGAAAAATTAGGCTGAAAGATTTAAGGACCAGTCGTGCCGGAGTGAAGGCAACCTGTAACAGAAGCCGGGCGGAAATGGCTATAGAGAGGTATTTTATGCAGTTATTAAGTGCAAATGATATGGCGAAACTGGGCTGTGGCGAGTGTGGCGGCTGCAGTGCCTGTTGTCGGGGGATGGGGCAGTCCATCCTGTTGGATCCCTATGATCTCTTTTTACTGCAAAAGGCGACCGGCCTGCATTTTGGCGGGTTGATGCAGGAGAAGCTGGAGCTGTGCGTGGAGGAGGGACTGATCCTTCCGACGCTTAAAACGCAGTCCGGAACCGATGCCTGCGGCTTTCTGAATGGGGAGGGTCGATGCAGCATTCATCCGTACAGACCGGGCCTGTGCAGGCTGTTTCCGCTGGGCAGAAAGTACGATGGGGAGGGTCTGCACTATTTCCTGCTGGAAGATGCCTGTGAGATCAGAAACCGGACCAAGGTCAAGATCAGGAAATGGCTGGGACTGCCGGCACTTGTGCAGTATGAGAGATTTCTGACCGTATGGCATGAGCTGCGTATAAGTCTGCAGGAGCAGATCGAAAAACAACCGGCAGACAGTTTTGCACAGGAAATTAACGTGAAGTTTCTGGAGATGTTTTATCAGAAGCCTTATGCGGAAGAGGAAGATTTCTATGAGCAGTTTGAGAAACGCAGGGAGGAGTTCATGCATCTGTTTATGTGCAGTATGCGAAGCCTCAACAGAAGCAAGGCAAACGCAAGGCAGAAATAGCAGAGCGGCAATGAAGAAACAGGTATAAAGAAGCAATGGATAAAAAAGTAACAGATAAAAGAGCAATAGATAAATAAAGCAACAGATAAAAGAAGATAAAGCAATAGATAATAGATTGAAAAAGATGAAAAAGGAGCAGAGAAACGGAAATGAAGACAAAACATGTAGTAGTAACGCTTATGCTGATCATGACAGGATTATTATGCTGTGCCTGCGGGGCACAGAAAGAAGGGAGCAGCGATCAGCTGGAAGGCAGTCTCGGGGATATCATAGCCGGTCTTTATGAAAAAGCGGAGTTGTCGGAAGATTTTAAAGCAGGGCTGGACAGTTTTGAGACCTTTGAATTGACGGAGGAAATGGAAGTTTCGATCCTGGGCACGGATGAGATAGAATATACGGAGGCGACGGCATCCATTCCCATGATCTCCCCCAATGCTTTTCAGCTCGTGCTTCTCAGAGTGGAAGAGGATAAAGTGGACACAGTCAAGCAGCAGCTGAAAGACAATGCGGATCTGAATAAATGGATCTGCGTCAGCGCGGAGACGATGCTGATCGAGAGCCGCGGCAATGTAATCTTTTTTGTGATGGGAGACAGCGATTCAACCTATGCGCTCAACAGTGCTTTTCAGAAATATTGATATATAGTAAACGAAATTTCTAATGTCGTTAGCGATAAAATCAAAAAGAACCAGAGAAGAAAGAATGAAAAGCGCCCGGTTCATTTCCGTCTTATAATATAAGAGGAAATGAATCGGGCATTCTTTCAGGCTGTTATCTTCTTCATGAAGAGCATCATCAATTTCATTTCTAATTCGACTTAACTTCCTTCCACAGTTCATTGTAGAGGGCGTCTCCGTCTTCACCCAGATATACGAATGTTTCCAGGTTATTGAATTTGGACAGATCGGGGAAGGCGATCTCGGAGTTGCGGATGTCTTCATCCTCGATCAGCTCTCTTGCGGCATCGTTGGGCGTGGAGTAGGTAATGTACTCGAAATTCTTGACAGCGATATCGCCGCGGCACATAAAGTCGATAAATTTTTCGGCATTTTCCTTATTGGGGGCATCTTTCAAAATGACCCAGGAATCAATCCACACATTGGTGCCTTCCTCGGGAATAACATACTCAAGGTCGGGATTTTCGCGCTGCGTATAGATGGCCTCACCGGAATAGATCACGCCGATCGCGGCTTCGTTTCCGATCATCTTGTCGCGCACCTGGTCGATCACGTAGGCCTGTACCAACGGTTTTTGTTCGATCAGGGAATTTTTTGCCGTCTCCAGCTCCTGCGGGTCGGTGGTATTCATGGAAAAGCCGTTTAATTTCTCAGCCACCATGAAAGCATCCCGCACGGAATCCTGCATCAGGATGTTGTCGGCATATTTTTCATCCCACAGCTGTGCCCAGCTTGTGATCGGCTCATCCACCATGGTCTTGTTGTAGAGGATGCCTACTGTACCCCAGCAGTAAGGAATGGCATATTGATTTTCCGGATCGAATCCTTTGGACTGTTCATAATACTGTGCCCCGATGTTCTTTTTCGCATTGGGAATGTTGTCAAAGTTAAGTTCGGCCAGCATATCATTGGCGATCATCTTGCTGATCATATAGTCGGAGGGACATACCACATCATAGGAAGCCGCGCCGGACTCCACCTTCGGATACATGATCTCGTTGGTCTCGAATTCGTCATAGACAACTTCGATCCCGGTCTCTTCCTCAAACATCTCGATAGTATCCGGGTCGATATATTCTCCCCAGTTATAGACAATCACCTGGCCGCCTTTTCCGCCGCCGGAGGAACCGCATCCAGCTATTCCGGCCGCTGCCAGCAGCATGATACCGCCAAGCAGCGCTTTGTTTTTCACATTTCTATGTCTCATGTCTTTTATACTCCTTTTACATTGTGTTGTTTGGTGCTGTTATTTGTTATGTCGTTTACTATATGCCGTTAACAATGGTGGATGTAAACGATGATCAGAACCGCGCGGCCTGCTTTTTATCTGCCCTGGCGTCCTGTTTGTCCGGCGCCGCATTTACAAGCAGCAGCAGTACCAGCACAGCCAGGAAGATGATCGTAGACAGCGCGTACATCTCCGGCTTGATCCCTTTTCGCACTTCCGTATAGATCTTGGTAGACAGGGTGTCTACGCCGGCTCCTTTCGTAAAGTGGGTGATGATAAAGTCATCTAGCGACATGGTAAAGGCCATCAGGAAGCCGGACAGGATACCGGGCAGAAGATCCGGGAATACCACCCTGCGGAAGGCGCTGACCGGGGAAGCCCCCAGATCCAGCGCCGCCTCATAGATACTGGGATTGAGCTGCTTCATGCGCGGCATAACACTGAGGATCACGTAAGGAATGTTAAAAGTGATATGCGAAAGCAATATCGTCCCAAACCCGAACCGGAAGCCGAAGCTGATAAAAAGCAGCATCAGGGAGATACCTGTCACAATATCCGCATTCAGCATCGGAATGTTGGTGATGCCCATCATAACAGTGCGTGTCCGTTTCTTCATATGATTCATGGCGATACAGGCAACAGTGCCGATCACCGTGGCGATCACGGAGGAGAGCAGTGCGATCAGCAGCGTGTTCCCCAGCGCTTTTAAAATATCGTCATTTTGTATCAGCCGGGTATACCATTTGAAGGTAAAGCCGCCCCATTTGGCCCTGGTCTTGCTGGCGTTAAAGGAAAGCACCATCAGCGTGGCGATGGGAGCGTACAGGAAGAGGAAGATCAGGGCGATATAAATTTTTTTTGCAGTATTTTTCATAACATCGATCCCTCCCCGTCTTTATCAAATACGGCGGATGCGATCATATTTAAGATAATGAAGAGCATCAGCACGATGGAAAGTCCGCTGCCCAGATGCCAGTTGGAGGCCTGTGTAAATTCCTGGTCGATGACGTTACCGATCAGCAGGATCTTACTGCCGCCCAGCAGGGAGCTGATGACGAAGGTGGTCAGCGCCGGGACAAAGACCATGGAAATACCGCTGATGATACCGGGCACTGAGAGGGGCAGTATAATACGGAAAAAAGTATGTACGTTGTCTGCGCCCAGATCCCTGGCGGCGTTGATCACATTCTTGTCAATCTTGGACAGTGCATTGTATAGAGGCAGTACCATAAAGGGCAGGAAATTATAGACCATGCCCAGGATAATGGCGTAAGGCGTATTGATGATATTGATATTCGGCAGGTGGAGGAAGGTGAGGATATTGTTGATCACTCCGTTTTTTTCCAGTAAGGTCTGCCAGGCAAGGGTGCGCAGCAGAAAGTTCATCCACATCGGCAGTATGAATATCAATATGATAAAACTGTGCTGGCTTACTTTCATATTTGCCAGGATCATGGCCAGCGGGTAGGCCAGCAGGAAACAGAGCAGCGTGCTGATCAAAGACAGCAGGATGGAAAGACGCAGTGCCTTGGCATGTTCCGCCGTTGCAATGGCCATGATGTTTTCCAGCGTGAAGGCGCCGGTCTTATCTGTCAGTCCGTAGTAGAAGATCATGCAGAGCGGAATGATGATAAAGACCACCGACCAGAGTGTGTAGGGCGCAGAGAGCCATTTGTTCTTAGATGTCAATTGCCACCGCCTCCTCGTCTTCAGATTCCGGTTTGTTCATGATCTGGATGTTGTAGGGGTCGACCCGGATGCCGACCTTTTCCCCTACCGGGTGCAGAGCCGTGGAATGTACCAGCCACTCAAAGCCGCCCGCCATGACTTCCATCTCATAGTGCACGCCCTTGAAGATCAGATGGGTCACTTCGCCTGTCAGCGTGCCCTGTGCAGGAGCGACAAGCTCCACATCTTCCGGCCGGATCACCACATCCACCGGCTTGTTATGTCCGAATCCCGTATCCACGCAGGCGAAGCGGGTGCCGAGAATACTGACCAGCTTATCCTCGATCATGGTCGCGGGAATGATATTGCTGTCTCCGATAAAGTCCGCCACGAAGGCATTCTCCGGCTCGTTGTAGATGGATTCCGGGGAGCCGATCTGCTGGATGTAACCCTGATTCATGACGACGATGGTGTCGGACATGGTCAGCGCTTCCTCCTGATCGTGGGTGACATAGACAAAGGTGATGCCCAGCTCGTTTTTCATGCGAATCAGTTCGTACTGCATTTCCTGGCGCAGTTTCAGGTCAAGCGCACCCAGAGGCTCGTCCAGAAGCAGGACTCTTGGTTCATTGACAATGGCGCGGGCGATGGCGATCCGCTGCTGCTGGCCGCCGCTTAGAGAATCCGGCATCCGGTTCTCGTAGCCCTCCAGATTGACCAGTTTCAGGGCGTAACGTATCTTATCTGCTATGTAGTCTTTGGATTTCTTCCTGATCTTTAAGCCGAAGGCTATGTTCTCGGCGACGTTCATATGGGTAAAAAGGGCGTACTTCTGAAATACGGTGTTTAAAGGCCGCAGGTTCGGCGGAAGTTTCGTAATGTCCTGT
Source organism: Lachnospiraceae bacterium (assembly GCA_009774655.1). GTDB lineage: Bacteria > Bacillota > Clostridia > Lachnospirales > Lachnospiraceae > UBA3282. The sequence goes on along the minus strand of VSOD01000197.1, from coordinate 44 downwards.
CCGTCGAAAATGACACTGCCGGTGTCCGGGGTGGCGAACCCGCC
>VSOD01000196.1 GCA_009774655.1 Lachnospiraceae bacterium | reverse complement strand
GGAAGTGCTCTCTCTAGGAATCGAAACAGGGGCTCCGGTGGTTTATAAGCCTAAATTCCAGCGTTTGATTAATGACAGGGTTTATTTATCAGCAGGCGATAACCGGGCGGGATGCAGTGTGATCTTGGAACTTGCAAATGTGCTTTCGAAGAAGAACAGGCCGTCAACGGTATATTTGGTTGGAAGTGTGCAGGAGGAGTATAATCTCCGGGGCGCAATGATGGCCAGCCGGAATATAAGGCCGGATATTGCAATTTGCATTGATGGGGGAGGAAGTACGGATACGCCTGATCTGAAAGGAAGTGGAGATGTAAAAGTTGGAGAAGGACCGACGATGGATCTGTATAACTTTCATGGGAGAGGAACGCTTAATGGAACGATCGCACATCCGGCGATGGTTCGTCTGGCGGATGCTGCTGCAAAAAAGTTGGGGATTAAGTTACAAAGAAGTGTTCATATAGGCGGACTGACAGATTTGAGTTATGTACAGCTTGAGGGAGAGGGCGTAAAGTGTCTTGATCTGGGCTTTCCCGGAAGGTATGCGCATAGTCCAAATGAATTGGTTGATATAAAGGATTTAGAACAACTGGTATACCTTGTGGAGTCTGTGCTGGCGCATATTGATCAGGAAACAGATTTTTCCAGATGATGAGAGGTGATGATACATGGAGCAAACATATTTACTTGGTTTCGACTGTGGCACTCACGAATCAAAAGGTGTAATTTGTGATCCGGATGGGAGAGTATTAGCAATCTCGGTACGTTCTCATCCGCTGGAGATACCGCGGCCCGGTTTTGCCGAGCATGATCCTGTCAATTCATGGTGGAAAGATTTTAAAGAAATTGTCCGGGAATTGCTGCAAAAAACCCAAATTGTTCCGGATAAGATTGCTGCTGTCGGTATCAGTACCGTTATGGCGGGAATAACGCCGGTTGATATCAATGGAGATCCGCTTCGGAATGCAATTTTATATGGAATAGACAATCGGTGTATTAAACAGGCAGAATATCTTAATAGACAGATCGGAGAAAGACGAATACTGCATCATGCAGGAAGAAAACTGGATATAGAGATGTTTGGTCCCAAAATACTATGGATTCGTGAGAATGAACCGGATATTTTTGCAAGAACACATAAATTTACCATGGCTTCTGGCTTTCTTACTTCAAAGCTCACAGGCTGCTACTGTGTTGACAAGTATTCGGCAATGGCTGCCCAGCCCATGCTCAATCGACGGACGATGGACTGGGACGAAGATTTATGCAGGCTGGTGTGCCCTAAAGAAATGCTGCCGGAGATTGTAGATACGTCTCAGATAATAGGAGGAGTGACAAAAGCAGCTGCACAGGAAACCGGCCTGGCTGAGGGAACACCGGTTATTTGTGGAACAACAGATGCCGGAGCCGAAGCAGTAAGTGTAGGTGTAATTTATCCGGAAGAAATGATGGTTATGTATGGTTCTACTACATTTTTTCTTTATACGACCAGAAAATATAATTCCGGTTCAGGAATGTGGGCAGGAGATTATACAATTAAAAATCTGTATTGCAACAGCGGTGGAATGGCGACAACAGGAGCGCTGATCAGTTGGATCCGTGATACGATGGCCCGGGAGCTATGTGCCGCAGAAGAACAGGGCAAAGAAAACGCATATACGATTCTTTCGCGGGAGGCCCGGAATATTCCGGTCGGAAGCAATGGACTTATGATACTTCCGTATTTTATGGGAGAGCGGATGCCGGTGAATGATCCGTTGGCGCGGGGAATGATATTTGGGCTCAACCTGCGTCATACCAGGGGAGATATTGTACATGCTGCATATGAAGGGATTGGTTTTGGTATTTGTCAGAATTTGGATCTTTTGAAACGACAGGGGGCAAACATGGAGAATATCATTGCAGTAGGAGGCGGGACAAAATCAAGGACATGGCTTCAGATTGTCAGTGATATTTGTGGAATCAAGCAGACTGTACCTGAGGTAAGCTTTGGGGCGTCTTATGGTGATGCGTTGTTAGCAGGTTTGGGAACAGGGGTAATCAGCAAACCAGATGACATTAAAAAAATGGTCAAGGTCAAAGAAGTAATAGAGCCTGATTTTGAGAAAACAAAAGAATACAAAAAATATAAGTCGGTTTTTGGGGAATTATATAACCGAAACAGAGATTTGATGTATTTTTTTGAAAATTAAATAACTATGTTAGTTGAAAGGAGAAAAGGATTATGATGGAATGGATTAAGGACGTATTTGGGACAGAGAAGCCGATTATTGCAATGTGCCATTTGCAGGCAATGCCGGGAGATCCGCAGTATGATAAAGAAAGCGGAATGGAACTCGTAGTTGAAAAGGCGAGACATGATCTGCTTGCACTTCAGGAGGGAGGAGTCGATGCGGTAATGTTCAGTAATGAGTTCAGCCTTCCATATCTAACAAACGTCAAGACAGAAACAGTGGCCAGTATGGCAAGAGTAATAGGCGAGCTGAAATCAGAAATAAAAATTCCTTATGGTGTTAACTGCCTTTGGGATCCGAATGCATCGTTGGATTTAGCAGCAGCTACCGGCGCTCAATTTGTCAGAGAAATTTTTACAGGAGTCTATGCAAGTGATTTTGGGTTATGGAATACAAATTGCGGTGATATAGTTCGGCATCAATATGCCATTGGGGCGGAAAAGGTAAAACTTCTGTTTAATATTGTTCCGGAAGCAGCCAGGTACCTTGCGGACAGACCGATTGAGTCTATTGCAAAGACAACAGTATTTAATTGTAAACCGGATGTTCTTTGCGTTTCTGGCGCAACAGCCGGTTCGGCAACGGATCCGGAGATATTGAGCAGGGCAAAAGAGGCGGCAGGTTCTGATGTTGCCGTATTTGCGAATACAGGCTGCAGAAAGGATACCATTGAAAAAATTCTTCATATAGCAGATGGAGCAGTGGTAGGCACTACGTTTAAAGTAGATGGGAAATTTGAGAATTTGGCGGACAAAGACAGAGTAAAGGAATTTATGGATGTTGTTCATTCATTCCGGGACTGATCTATAGGATAACAGAATACATAGTGTGCAGGTTTAGATGTAATACTTCTGTTTTCGGCTCCTGCAAAAGCCATATACGATAGCTTTTGCAGGGCCGAAAGCGAAATCTCTAATGTCGCTAATTATATGCCGGTAAGGCATGCCTTTGTTTAATGAAGCCTGGCGTACACAGTTGGGAGTGTGCCTGTAAATGCAACCAATGCATGTTAGTGTGCGGAGCTGAAGTCCAAAATGGTAGTTAGTGCATTTTGTTTTGTTTGGCGATCCGGTTGGATTCGAGGATATGATAGTGCATCCTGCTTAGATTGGTGGTTCGGATGGATTCGATGATCTGGTTCTCCATCAGTTCCAGATTCCTGGCTTTGCGGCGCAGCAGGGCACAGATTCTGTTGTAGAACCAGAAGGAATATACGAGTACGTTGTTGATCTTGCCCAGTTTGTCCTTGGTAGTATGTTCATAGTGCCGGCCGCCGATCAACGTAGCCTTGCCGGACCGCACATAGTTGATCAGTTCGGTCTCGGTGGTGATGTGCTCCTGCAGGATTGTGTAGCCGAAGCCGACGCAGGCCGCCTTATGGGAGTCACTGCCGCCAAAGCAGGGAAGATGATACTGGCTGGCAAGCCGCATGGCGCGCATGTTGGAATCGGCGTCCTCGCAGGCGTTGTAGCCTTCCACAAAGTCGAATCTTCTGTAGATGACATGGGAAAGCCTGCCGTGCAGTGTATTGCGGATGCTCAGGAACTTCTCTCCGCAGGGGTGGGCAGGGCCGATGATACCGCCGTAGTGATGGACGATCTCGATCAGCAGAATGACGGGAAGCCCGCGCAGTTCGAGGATGGGCAGTTTGACACCGGTGGGCATGACGATCAGCATGTGCCCGGCGTCAATGGTGTCGTATTCGATCCCCTTAAGGACTACGAAATCCTCCGGTTTGTGAGAAAGTTTCTTATAGTAGCGGTACGCCTTATAGGAATCGTGATCGGTGATCAGCATACCGTGAAATCCCTTTTGCTTCAATATTTCTATATTTTCAAGTAACTCCAGTTTACAGTCGGGAGAACCTTCTTTTGTGTGACAGTGCATGTCTAATTTCATAACGTTGTATTGAACCTTTCTGGTAATGTCATTAATGATAGAAACCGTTATTAGACTATTCTAACTCTATTATCCCTAAAAATCCATATTTTTTTGAAACCATTTTTTTCCGCTTTCGTCATAACCTGGACAAAGGCTCATATATTGAGATAAGGGGGGATGCGGATGAGGCAGGAGGAGATTTTGTATATGTTCCCGCAGGCCATGCGTGGCAAGTGGGCGCAGGCGGCCGCGCAGGCCGACAGTCTGCAGGAGATCAGAATGCGCGTCAATGCCCCGGCCACGGTACTGATCGGTAACAGGGAGTGGTTTGTGGACGGGGCAGGCAGACTTCTGGACAGGCAGCCGGCAGGGGCAGCCTGCAGCGCGGAAGAACTGGAGGCGGTCTTAAAACATCTGTGTCAGTATTCGGTCTATGCGTTTGCGGATGAGATACGCCAGGGATTTCTGACAGTGCAGGGCGGCCATCGGGTGGGGCTGGCAGGACAGGTCATTCTGGAGGATGGCAACCGTGTCCGCAATTTGAAATACATACGCTATTTAAACATCCGTATCGCCCATGAGATCAAAGGGGTATCCGACAGGGTGCTTCCTTATCTGTACGACAGACGAGGGGGTGTGTTGAATACGCTGCTGGTTTCACCGCCGGGCTGCGGCAAGACGACGATGCTGCGGGATATCATCAGGCATCTGTCCGACGGCACAAAGTACGGACAAGGTGTGAACGTGAGCGTGGTGGATGAGCGGTCGGAGATTGCGGGCAGTTATCTGGGTATCGCCCAAAATGATGTGGGCATCCGGACGGATGTGCTGGACGGCTGTCCGAAACAGGAAGGGATGATGATGCTGATCAGGGCCATGGCGCCCCGGGTTCTGGCCGTGGACGAACTGGGCAGTGAAGGGGATATCCGGGCGCTGCAGATGGCCAGCGGCTGCGGCTGCAGACTGATAGCGACGATTCACGGAGAATCTCTGGAGGAGATAAGAAGGAAAAAGTACATGCGCGATATTATGGAAGACAGGCTGTTTGAGCGATATCTGGTGCTCACGAAGAAGACCGGGCAGTGTCAGGTGGAAGGGATCTATGACGGAGAGGGACTGCGATGTTGAAATTGGTCGGAAGCTTTTGCATCCTGGCGGGCTGTATCGGCTGGGGCGCAAACAGGATCGGGGAAGAAAAGAGCAGAATACGGCATTTACAGGAATGGATCCGCATAATACGGAGGATACAGAACGAGATTGCCTATGGGAAGAGGACACTGCCGGAAATCTGTCTGCTCCTGTCCGAAAGCTGCCCGGAGCCTTACCGGGAATGTTTTGGAGCGATCTACGAGCAGGCCGGCAGACAGGAAGGAGAAGGGCTTGAACAGATCTGGCAGCGGCAGGTAGCGCAGTGTCTGTCCGCGGTGCGCCTGCCGGAGGAAGAGAAGGAGATACTTAAGTGTCTGCCGCTTGATCCGGGCATACAGGAGGAGAAATTCCAGGCAGAGCGGATCGGACAATCCATGGATCTGCTGACCCGGAAATGCAGGCAGGCGGAAGATGCCTATGAGAACAAAGCCAGAGTGACGACCTGTCTGAGCATCCTGGCGGGCGTATTTATGACAATTCTGCTGCTGTAGGGCGGGGTACATAAGGAGGATACATGAGCATAAGTCTTATTTTCAAGATAGCGGCGGTTGGCATCTTGGTCACAATATTAAATCAGGTTTTAAAACACAGCGGTAGAGAAGAACATGCCTTTTTGATCAGTCTTGCGGGACTGATCCTCGTTCTCACATGGCTCATTCCCTATATCTATGATTTGTTTGTAATGGTGCAGGATCTGTTTACACTGTAGGTGCAGACACAGAAGGAGATGGTGGTTTTGGAAATTATTAAATTAGGATTTATCTGCATTGTGGGAATTCTGCTGGCCGTTCCGCTCAAGAGCTATAAGGCGGAGTACGGTGTTTACATGGGGATCGCCGTGTGCATTGTTGTGTTTGGATATGCGGCGCAGTATTTTGCCGGAATTTTGTCGGCGATGGAACAGCTGCGGGGATATGTGGAAGATAACTATAGTTATTTAACAGTGCTGCTGAAGGCGGTCGGAGCGACTTACGCATGTGAATTCTGCGCCGGCATCTGCAAGGACGCCGGTTTTGGCGGTATTGCCGGACAAGTTGAGATGTTGGGCAAGCTCTATATTCTCCTGACAGGAATGCCGGTGCTTCTGGCTCTGCTGGAGAGTATCCGGTCGATCGCGGGATAAAAAGGGACAGGAGGTGCACTGTGGGCATAGAAGAGAGCAGTTTCCTGTGGAACGAAATGGATATGGGTGCGGTGCTGGCGGATTTTCAGAAGCTGTTTCCGCAGTATACCTTTGACGGAAAGGCAGTCATGGGACTGCTGCTGCAGGGAAAAGTGTGGACGGCCGTAAAGGAGCTGACAGGCGGGATCACCGGTGCGTTCCAGGCGCAGACCGGGGAGATCAGGGCCTTGTTTTTTGCCATACTGGTACTGGGGATCGCGGCGGCGCTGTTTGTCAACTTTGCCGATCTTTTTCAGGATCATCAGGTGTCGGACATCGCCTTTTACTTTGTGTATATGCTTCTGACTGCCGTGCTTTTGCGATCTTTCGAGAGCGGTGCGGGTATCGTGCGGGAAATACTGGAGTCGGTCACCACCTTTATGAAACTGTATATACCGACCTATATTGCGGCGGTGGGGAGCGCATCCGGCATCGCCTCGGCCACGGCCTATTATCAGGTATTGTTGTTTATCGTCTATCTGATTGAGCGGGGTTATTTGACGATCCTGCTGCCGGCAGTCTATGCCTATGTCCTGTTGACGGTGATCAACGGCGTGTGGATGGAGGAAAAGCTGACGCTGCTTTTGGAGCTGCTTGGCAAAGTGGTGAGCGTTGGCATCAAGGCTACGTTGGGCGTCATAACAGGGTTCAGTATGCTGCAGGCGATGGTATCACCGGTGCTGGATTCCCTGCAGTCTTCGATGATGAAGAAGGCGGTGTCGGCCATTCCGGGTATCGGCGGGCTGACGGAAGGGATGTTCGAGATGGTAGTCGGTTCGGCCGTTCTGGTCAAGAACAGCCTTGGTCTGTACATTACGCTTGTGCTGGTTCTTCTATGCCTGGTGCCGCTGTTCAAACTGCTGCTTCTGGCCGGCGTGGTCAAGATCAGCGCGGCCCTGATGGGAATCATCAGCGATAAGCGCATGACAAACTGTGCAGACCGGGTGGGCAGCGGCAATATCATGCTGTTAAAGCTGGCACTGTCCTCGGTGGGCATGTTCGTGATCCAGATCGCGGTCATTGCCTATACTACGGGCGGCAGGATGTGAGAATACGTTCATGGCATTGTAAGAGAGGAAGGAAGCAATGATCGAGCATATCAAACAGATCGGTCTGTTTATGATCGTGACACAGACCTTTATCCATGTTGCTGCCGGAAAGCAGTACGAGAAGTATGTAAAAATAATTGCAGGTGTTATCGTACTGCTGTTGTTTGTCAGGCCCTTTTCCTCATCCGAAGGCGATATCATAGAACAATGGCAGGAGGAGATGGAGCGGATGACCAGTGAGATGGAGCAGAGGAGCGGTACATGGCAGGAAGAACTGCCGACGGCGGACTATGGCATGGAAAAGCGTGTAAAACAGCAGTTAGAGGAAGAAATTAAAGCAAGATTAAACAGGTGTATACAAGCAGAAAACTATATAATAACAGAGGTTATTACTGAATGGGAAGCGGATGGTGGAGAAAGCGGGGA
>VSOD01000195.1 GCA_009774655.1 Lachnospiraceae bacterium | reverse complement strand
CATAATTATAGATAAACTGATAGCCGTGCATAAATGGCGCCAGAAAAAGTGTCCGTAGGCTGATCTCCTCCCCCATGGCAAACCCGTTCCAACGCATCAGCCATGCAGTCAGTCCATAGACCAGATTCCAGATCAAATAAGGCATCAGCAGTCTGCGCGCCTTCTTCACCACATAGCCAAAAGGATGCGTTTCTTCTGTCTCTTTGTAAAAATAACCGGAAATGAACATAAAAAGCGGCACATGAAAAGAATAATAAGGAAACAGATCTCCCACCGTCAGGATATTATAGCCAAGATGCCCCGCCACCACCATAATGATCGCCAGTCCGCTCAAAATACCAAACGTCATATTATAGTCTGTTTTTATATTATTTGTGTTTATAGTTATATTCGCATTTGGATTTGCTGCTTTTTTCATTATAACACCCATTATCTTTACAATTCATGGTTCAACCGGCCGTGAACTGTGACTACTATATTTGGATTTTGCATTTTACATGTTTTTGTAGTTAACGACATTAGAAATAGTATACCATATTTTTCATCAAAATGTTATGATAAAAGGGAATGGGCTGGATGCCTGAAATCATAAAGTGATCGGCGGATACTATGTAAACGACATTAGAAATTTCGTTTACTATATGTACTCAATGCCCATGCAACAGGGCGCAGGGCACCGTAAATAATAACAGGGAGCATACGACATGAGAGAAAAGCACAAAAAACATAAAGATGACAGCAGATGCAATTCAAGATATGTAATTATCAAATCAGGATTTGATGTTTTAAAAACAGTTGTTTCTAAATTATCTGCGGCTGTTCCTCCGCTGCTGTTATCGACCGCTTTCGCCGCAGCACTGTGCGGCTGTTCCTCCCCCTTTGAAGCCACTGTACAAACGCCTGGCCCTATTACAGATTACATCCGGGCATCCGAGCCCGTACTCGAAAACGCCTCCGATAATCCGCCGGCCACTTACGGCGAAACCGCTCCGGACGGCGCTTCCAACCCTTATCCCGATCTGAGTGTGCCGACCTGGCTTACCAAAGTGGAAGATACCTACTTTCTTGTAGACTGTTATCACAACCAGGTGATCTACCACGATAATCTGGAGGATCCGCTGAGCAGCTGGAAAGTAATGACGGGTGATATTGATAAGGGACATACCCTTGCCAGTGACGGAGAAGTGTATCTGATCGACGACACAGAACAAAATCGTGTTTTAATTTTTGAAAAACAGGCGGACGCTTATGTCCATACACAGACTTTTCAGGAGATCGGAAACCGGCCGCACTACATAATCTACCATGCGCCCACAGATACCTTCTACGCCTGGAGCTCCATGAGCGGTGAAATGTATCTCTTCCGCCACAACCCCGGCGATACCCGTATGTATCTGACGGAAATCCGCCGCATCGACTCTCTCGATCAGGTATATGTGCGTTCTTTCACGATCATCGGGGACGAAATCTATTTTGTATCCGGCAATGCTTCCATCATCCGTGCTGATCTGGATACTTTTGAGATATTGGAAACTTATCCTGTTCCCGACCAGATGGCCGGGATGATCCAGCTTACCCGCATTCAGGACTATTTCTATATCACCGTCTCCACGGATATCACGGGCAATCAGGATCATGCAACCATTCTTCGCACCCGGAATCTGTCCGCGCTTGCAGAAGGCGGCTATGAAGATATCTATGAAAATTTTATCGGCGGCGGCACGCCTTACTACATCACGCAGTTAGATAACGCATATTATCTGACGGAGCACCGCCTGCCCGGGCATTCCCTCTGGCGCTTCTGCGTGGAAGATAACCAGATCACGGAGGTGGAAGCAGTCTATTAAGATTGCCTTATTCTTCTTCCCCGAAACGCACTTTCCTCGCATTAGCATCACCGTAAAGCTCCATATCCGGTATTGCCTGCAGGAATTTGGTAAACTGTGAATACCCGTAGTTTTTGGGTGTAAATCCCGCATATTTACGGTGCACGCTGTTGCTCAGCTCGTTTACCCGCATACCTTTCTTTCCGGTCAGCTTGACGATCGTCTTGATATAGGCCGTTATCTCATCCTCGGACTCCTGGTTCTCTTTCAGTTCCACATTAATACGCGTGTTATTTTTGACCAGTTTGAGGCTCGGGATCTCCTCCAGAAAGCGGGATAACAGGCTGTACCCATAATTTCGCACATCAAAATCCGGATATTTATTCAGCAGTCTGCTGCCGATCTCACCAAGCCCCGTCTCCTTATCCTTATTCTCATTCTCCGTAATGATATTGATAATGGCGCTCTCGATCACTTCCTTGCTGATCGATGTGGATTCCTTCTCCTCGGCTGCCTTCCTGGCCGCGGCTTTCCTGCCCTTGCCTTTGAGTCCGGCGCTGCGTGATATGCCGTGCGCACTCTCATGAGCCGGATCCTGCACTTCCTCCTGCAGTTCCTGATCATCCTCGTCGATCAGATTCTCAAGCACCGTAAACTGGGAACAGGCCGTCCGGAAAGAACGGGGCGTCTTCTCTTCCCCCATGCCAACCACGCTCATGCCGGATTCCCGCAGTCTGATCGCCAGTCTCGTAAAATCACCGTCACTGGAAACAATACAGAAGCCGTCCACATTGCCTGTATAAAGAATATCCATGGCATCAATGATCAGCGTGGAATCCGTCGCATTCTTGCCTACCGTATTGCAAAACTGCTGCATCGGCGTGATGGAATTCTCCATCAGTTTATTCTTCCATCCCCTGGCCTGCGTGCTTGTCCAGTCACCGTAGGCTCTGCGGTACGTGACGATTCCATGTTTCGTCATCTCATCCATGATCGCGGAGATATATTTTGATGAAATATTGTCTGTATCGATCAATATTGCAAATCTCTTGTCTTCCATAAAAACACCCGTTCCATTATTTCTTTTCCGCATCGCGGTTGCTGCACATCCTGCCACCCTGCACTCACCTGAATATACAGATCACAGCTGCACATGCAGCTTCATCTGCAGACATTCCTTGATCAGGTTTACACAGTTATCCCAGCCCACTCTCGAGCTGTTCAATATTAAATCATAGTTTAGCGGATCCTTCCAGTCTCTTCCCCTCGTATAATAACGGTAGTAATCTGCCCGGTATTTGTCCGTCTTATGTACCAGATCCCTGGCTTTGCTCTCATTCACCTGCATTCTGTCCATAACGGTAGCTATGCAGTCCTTCTCCGGTGCATCCACAAAGACACTGACCACATTCGGCTCATTGCGCAGAATATAATCCGCACACTTACCGATGATCACACAGGATTCCGTCTTGGCAAGCTCTCTGATGATCTCCGACTGGATATTGAAAAGATTAATATCGGACGTAAATTCCTTATCACTCGGCTCCACCACATAAGTATAAGGAATCTTCATCAGATGCCGCACCATATAACCCCCGCGCAGCTTCTCATCCACCTCGGCGAACAGCTGCTTATTGATGCCGCTGTAATCCGACGCCATATCCAATAGCTGCTGTGCATAACAGGAAATTCCCAATTCCTTTGCAAGCTGCGTTCCGATCGCCTTTCCGCCGCTGCCAAATCCACGCGCCACCGCAATTACATAATTGTCCATAAGTATTTCCCCCTTCCCGCCTGAAAAAGTTTCGAACTATATAAGATAAGTTTACCATAAATCTGCTTCTGTTAGTACCGTAATTTTACGCATGACTGTAATTTTATACTAGTTCCCATGGGTACAGTTTGCCGCATCTATGGCGATGACCAGCAGCAGCCCCATCAATTCATCCGCAGGGTTCACAATGTCGATCGCATACATATCTCCCCAATGGAGCAACTGTTTCGAAATGTGGAGTACCGCACTGCATCCGGAATAAACGTCATAGTCCCATCCCAGGAAATCTCCTTCCGCCCGCCAGCCGTTAAAGTCCACCTCATACTTTGGCTTAAAGAAGGTAAAGCGTTTTTCGATCCGGCCGCGCACCGCACCGCCTGTCTCAATCTCAAAGACCGGAAGCAGTGTCATCAGTTTTTCCCGGATCAAACCCACTTCACTGCCCGCCGCATCGTAAACATGCAGCCTGTGCCCCAGCGTCAAAAACTCCGCCTTGACGAAATACTTCTTCCCGCCGTTTTCATCATACACATCATAAGTATCCGTCCAGGAAAACACTCTTTGTTTGATCAACAGTTTCACAGGCGGTATCCCCCTTTCACTGAAATGAGTCCGTTACTTCTTCACTGAACCACAGTTTATCACACTTTATCTGATCCACCCTTTGACCGTCAGAAAGAACAGCAGCACCGGCAGGATAAAGGTCACATAGAACCGCACACCTCCGGGCATCTTGATACCCTCTCCGGTATTTGCTTCCTTCAGATAATGGTCGAATCCCCATCCATATCTCGTCACACAGAACAACAGATAGACAAGGGACCCCACCGGCAGCATCATGTTGCTGACGATAAAATCCTCCAGATCCAGGATCGTGCTCCCTTCCCCGAGCGGCTGGATCGCAGACCAGATGTTATAGCCGAACACACAAGGCAGCGACAGCACGATCAGCGCCACCAGGTTGATCAGACAGGATTTCTTCCTGCTCCAGTGGAAAAGATCCATGCCGCAGGATATGATATTCTCAAACACTGCCAAGATCGTGGAGAAGGCCGCAAACGTCATAAACACGAAGAACAGCGTCCCCCACACGCGTCCGCCCACCATATGATTAAAGATATTCGGCAGCGTGATAAAGATCAGGCTCGGCCCCATATCCGGACTGATATCAAAAGCAAAGCAGGTCGGAAAAATGATCAACCCCGAAACCAACGCCACAAAAGTATCCAGCATCGCGATATTCACCGATTCTCCCAGCAGGGTACGGCTCTTATCAATATAGCTGCCAAAGATTGCCATGGAGCCGATCCCCAGGCTCAGCGTAAAGAACGCCTGATTCATGGCCGCCGTAATAGTCTCCAGAATACCTACATCCCGCATTCTCTGCACATCGGGAAGCAGGTAAAACTTCAAACCCTCTGTTCCGCCCTCCAGCGTAATACTGCGCACCGCCAGCACCACAATGATAAAAAGAAGCAGCAGCATCATGACCTTGGTGATCCTTTCCACCCCTTTCTGCAGTCCAAGGGAACAGATCAGGATACCCGCCACTACGATGATCACCATCACCACTGTCAGCACCGTCGGACTCTCAAGCATCTCCTGAAACAGGCCTGCCACCTGCTCCTGATCTTTGCCGGTAAATTTTCCGGTCAGCATCTGATAAAAATAATACAGCATCCATCCCGCCACTGTCGTGTAAAACATCATCAGCAGATAATTCCCGGCCATGCCGATATAGCCGTGCAAATGCCACTTCTGCCCCGGTTTCTCCAACTCCGTAAAGCTCCTGATCACACTTTTCCTGCTGGCACGGCCCACCGCAAATTCCATCGTCATGACAGGCACGCCCATAACGATCAGAAACAGCAGATAAAACAGCACAAACATGCCGCCCCCATACATCCCGGCAACATACGGAAACCTCCACACATTACCAATTCCGATCGCACACCCCGCCGATAACAGGATGAACCCCATCCTTGAACCAAATTTTTCTCTTTCCACTTTTCCGCTCCTCCTGCGTTTTATCACAAACGGCAGCCACGTACACTTTCTCACAGCCAAATGGTTGCCACAAGTGTTCTAAGTATACCACAATAAAGGGGCTATTTCATCCTATTATTCAACATAAAATACTTTTGTAAGCAGTTCACCTTTCGCCAAAATGAGTACATTTTGAGAACTTCCGGGTACGTATCTGAGGAGGTGGTACATAATGGAAAATCATGTGAAAGGTACAGGATATGATATCAGAAACAATCACAGGCATTGTAAATCTTGCAGGTATCATAGTGACGATCATCAGCATCATCGTCACTATGATCAGCATCTTACAATCCTGTAAGAAACGTAAGAATCAAAAAAGCAACCGCCAATCCCCAAGGTAAAGTTGCTTTTTGACAAATAACCAAGGTGAACCGTTTGCTTCACGGCCGGCACCTTTTTATAAACACATTATAACATCTCTTTATAAAAAGTCAACTGATATTCGTTAAAAAATTCCCCTGCAGCGCAATCACAGATCTTTCTCCGTTAATGTTTTATTGAATAGATTTTTGTGCAACGCTGTATTTTCCTTTCTCATGCGTGATCTCCAGCGGCTGCAGCGAATATTGTGTGATCTTATAGCCGTCCGCCGTCAGGGACACGGTGAATTCCGCCGCTCCGCCCTTTACACAGGCCTGCTCATACTGGGCGCTGACAAAATTGCCGATGGAATAATAGATCAGCATCTGATGACCGTTCCCGTCCTGCAGCATTTCGTAAGGCTGGAGTGTATGCGGGTGCGTGCCGATCACTGCATCCACGCCGCTTTCCAGAAAAACCTGCGTCCATTTCTCCTGAAAAGCATCCGGCTCCTTCGCATATTCCGTTCCCCAATGGGCGAAGACAATCACCATATCGCTTTCCTCCTTCGCTGCCCTGACCGCCTCCCGAATCCTGTCCTCGTCTTCCAGCAGATGCACCATAGCGGGGCACTCGTCCGGTATTTTGATCCCGTTCGTTCCGTAGGTATAATTGAACAGCGCGAAGCGGATTCCATTTCTTGTCACAACCTCATAGGGCCGCTCTTCTTTTTCTTCCTCAGACTGGATCCCCAGACAGACGATTCCCTGTCCGTCAAAAAAATGTTTCGTAAAATTTACGCCTGCCGCCCCCCTGTCCAGCGCATGATTGGTGCCGCAGGTGACCACATCAAATCCGGCGTCCACGATCGCTTCCCCAACCTGAACCGGCGTGCCAAATCTGGGATAATCGCCGTACATGGCCGGATCATCGGTAAGCGGCGTCTCCTGATTGATCACCGCCACGTCATTCCTGTCGATCAGTTCCCTGCTGTTCTCATACAAAAAGCCGAAATCCCCGCCGTGACGCAGGCCGTACCGGTAGATCGGTTCATGGATCAGGTTGTCTCCGAACACCACAAAGGATACTTCCGTCTCTTCCTTCGTAAAGCCCCAGGAAAGCCAGACCCAGCGGCTGACCTTCCCCGCCGGATCCGTCAGAAAGAGGCGGTTCCGCTCCTGCGAAGCATCCCCTTCCCGTTTGTCTTCTGTCATTCTTTTCTCCGCTCGAACTGACATATCTGTCACATCCTGCCCGATATAAGAGGACATCCACTGCGGCTTCACCTTACCCTGCCGGCACTGATAGACATATATATGCTGCGACCAGTTCCGTTCATCCCGCTCCATCCAGAAGGGTCTGCTCTCCCCGAATCGTCCGATTTTCCAGCAGAGCAGCAGCAGTTCTTCTTCCTGATCATTGTCCGCATCGCCGAACAGCATCTGCTGCACCTTTATCTCCTTCGGTGAATTCCATATGACAGTGTTGTCACAAAACACCGTAACCTGTCCTTTCTCCAATACCGCCGTATACGCTCCCGACCTGTCGCACACCGTTCCGCTCTCCCAGGAAATCCACGCCGGCAGAAATGCCCCGGCCCGCCAGAGTCCATAGAAAACGGCGCCGGTACATACCAACGCCATTATCACTATACAAATTCTCTTTGTCATCCTTCTTCTCAAAGTTCACGCTTCCCATCATACCGCTTTATGAAATCCCCGGCTTCTGTTTTCAATACTCATAGATCCACCGGTAGCTTTCCGTCCACGCCGGCTTCTGCACAGGCTTCTCCAGATTGTATGTGCCGTCATCGCCCTCCATCACGCCGATCATCTGCCGCCACTTTGTATCTGTCAGGCGGTCTTCCATGGGCCAGCTGAACTGATAGAAAGAATACACGCTGCCCCTGGCGATCTTCAGCTTGCCGTCCACCTTCACGATCACACAGATAAACGAC
>VSOD01000194.1 GCA_009774655.1 Lachnospiraceae bacterium | reverse complement strand
CCTTATCCTGCTGGTCGTAAGTCACGATGACTTCCGGCCAGTGCACCATCGGCGCGCCGATGAACTGCAGTGTATGTACGCCCAGAGACAGGGTATCGCCTTCCTTGACGATCTGCCGTCTGTCGGCATAATCGGTGCCGAAGAACTGCTTCATAATATTGAAGGCCGGCGCGGAAGAGACGATGACCGTATCCGGAAAAGTCTCCAGAAAAGCGCTGATATTGGCGGAATGATCCGGTTCCATATGCTGTACAACGAGATAATCCGGTGTGCGGGAACCAAGGATCTGCCTTATATTCTGCATCCATTCCTCGTAAAAAGAAGCGTCCACTGTGTCCATAACGGCAATCTTTTCGTCCATGATGACATAGGAATTGTATGCCATGCCGTTTTCTACTTTGTACTGACCCTCGAAAAGGTCTATTTCGTGGTCGTTTACACCTGCGTATCGAATATCCTTTGTGATTTCCATTGATCAGACTCCTTTTGCCATAAAATTTTAAAATTTAACAGGGCTTCATTTAACAATTTGTTATGCCAATTACTATATATTATAGGCGATATCGGGAAAAAATCAATGCTAATTTGAGGCGGTGGAAAAGTGGGGTGATTGGGCGGAACCGGTATAGGCTGCAGTGATGATCAGGCGGCCAGGGGAGGATGGATTACAGAGGAGAGAATGGCCGGACTGCCGGCTGGAACGGATTGCGAAACAGGAGGAAAAAGAGTATATTGGAAAGCAAATAAATCGAAGCAGGAGAGAGTGTGTATATGACAGAACAGTTTGCAAGGACGGAGATTTTGCTGGGCGATGAGGCAATGGAACGGCTGGCCCGTGCAAGGGTGGCGGTGTTCGGAATCGGCGGTGTGGGCGGTTATGTGTGTGAGGCGCTGGCCCGCAGCGGCGTGGGTGCGCTTGACCTGATCGACGATGACAGGGTATGTCTGACGAATCTAAACCGCCAGATCATTGCTACCCATAAGACGCTGGGCCGATATAAGACGGAAGTCATGCGGGAGAGGATCCTCGAGATCAATCCGGCGGCCCGGGTACGGGAGCACCGGTGCTTCTTCCTGCCGGAAAATGCGGCGCAGTTCCCCTTTGCGGAGTATGATTATGTGGTGGATGCGGTGGATACCGTGACGGCGAAGATTGAGCTGATCCTGCGGGCACAGGAGATGCAGGTGCCGGTCATAAGCAGCATGGGGGCGGGGAATAAACTGGACGCCAGTGCGTTTCGGGTAGCGGATATCTATGCGACGAAGGTCTGCCCACTGGCAAGAGTGATGCGCAGGGAGCTGAAAAAGCGGAATGTGGAACATTTGAAGGTAGTATATTCGGAGGAAGAGCCGTTGATACCGCAGGAGAAAGAAATCAGGGCGGAGGAAAAACGAAGCAGCATGAGAAGGTCGGTTCCGGGCAGCGTGGCTTTTGTGCCGTCGGTGGCGGGTCTGATCCTGGCCGGTGAGGTGATCAGGGATCTGGCAGGGGACAGTCTTAGAGACTGCAGTGCAGAATGAAGAGACGATAGCATTCATGGGCAAAACCGGCCGGAGCGATGATGAAGATAGCGATTGCGGCTGTGCAGGGCATATAGTATACTGTTACTGAGATCTGAGGAAGGGAATACAAGATATTTTGTGGAAAGGGGTATTCTGTGGGGATTACTACGAAGGATTTGGCGGAAATATGCGGGGTATCACGCACTACAGTAAACAGAGCACTTCAAGGAACCGGGAGAATTAAGGAAGAGACAAAAAGGCGGATTTTAGATACTGCAAAGCAGTTGGGATATGAACCAGATCTGGTCGCACGGTCACTGGTTTCAGGAAAAAGCATGATGATCGGTGTTATCATAGTGGATTTAAAAAACCAGTACTATCCAAAGATGGTGAATGCGATCGCAGAGAGAGTGCTGGAGGACAATTATATCCTGAACATTACGATACACAGGGATGATAAAGAGATGGAGAAAAAGCTCGTAAGCATGCTTTCGGGCCATCGGGTAGACGGATTGATCTTAAGTCCTGTCAATAAAGGGGAACCTTTTTACAACATGATGAGTAAAGTAAAGGTGCCTTACTGTATTTTGGGAATTGATGAGTTTGAAAACTGTCCGGCAGTAGGAATAGATGAGCTGGCAGCAGGAAAAGAAGCAGCTGAGTATATATGGGGAAGGGGATACAGAAGAGTGGCATTTGTAGCACCTCCCATGTATGATTCGGATGGCATTCTTAATATGGGACATCACAGACGGCTGGCAGGATTCACTGCCGCCATGAAGAGCCGGAACTGTGAGTATGAGGTGCTTATGGAGCGGGAGAGCACGGCTTATCTGAAGCAGGTGCTGGACTTTATCAGCTGTTCAGATATGACCAGACCCGGACTTTTGTGTTCGGGGGCAGTATATGCGATACAGGTAATGGGATTTTTGAAAAAGCACGGATATAATGCACCGAAAGATTATGGGATCATGACTTTTGATGAGGTCAGTGCCTACGAGAATTTGTTTCCAAGGATAACCTGTCTGGATAATCATGTTGAAAAAACAGGATTGTCAGCAGGAGATTTAATGATAAAAATGATACGCGGCGAAGAAGCAGGGCAAAGAATTGTCATTCCGCATAATATATTGGAAGGGCAGACTCTATGACTGTTGGAAGAGCTGAGGATGGCATAATGACGAAAAATATATAATTATAAAAGGCGAGATTGTGAAATGAAAAGGGGCAGTGCATGGCTGGTATATATATGATGGCAAAATGCACATGTATTTATGAGAAAGAGACGTATAAATAATCAAAAACTCCAATTTCTATGAAGTTAAGTATTGACATAGGATATGAAGGGGAGTATACTTAAGTCAATTCAAAAGCGTACACGTAACCGCAAAACAAATTTAATAAAAGTAAACGGGAATATAAGGCTTGTTAAAAAGAGAGCTTTTATTTTTACTCTAAATGCGTACACGAGTCCGCAAAATAAATATAAGGTTTGTTGGAAGGTGTACGGAAAGGCTTTTGGATAAGTGAAACAGTGGTAAAACCGAGGAAGGAGAGAAGTATGAAGAAGAAACTTGTATTATTTTTAACCCTTACCATGACCGTTGGAATGCTTACTGCATGTGGCAATTCCGGCAGCATCAGCGCTTCCGGTTCCAGCAGCGCAGATGCAGGCAGCTCAGACACCGATGCGGGCGGTTCAGATGCAGCGGGAGATGACAGCGAGGCATCAGGTGGAGAAGCCGCTGAGCCAGTTACGATTGAGTTCTGGAACTCATGGACCGGTTCGGATGGAGATACTCTTGTTGCGAAAGTAAACGAATTTAATGAAACGAATCAATGGGGGATCACCATTAACATGGATATCAGTTCTGAATTCTCTGAAAAGCTGGCAACAACGCTTCCGACAGGTGACTGCGCACCTTTGATCCTGTCCGGAACAGGTGATCGGTTCCGTTATGGGGAATATCTTCTCCCGATTGATGATATCTGGGAAAATACCGGCTTGTCAGAAACAGACTTCAACGCAAATGCGATCGAAGTGTGTAAGACGGATGGTGTTCTTTATGCCCTTCCTTTCCAGAATTCGTTGTATTATATGTACTGGAATAAGGATCTGTTCGAGAAAGCAGGTCTTGACCCGGAAACGCCACCGCAAAATTTTGAAGAATGGGCCGAGTATGCTTCAATGATCACAGACCCTGATACAAATACATATGGTTCCGGCTTATTTATGTCTTATGGCAATCAGGAAATGTGTCTGATGGAACAGGAAGGCGGCTGGGCTGTTACCAAGGCTGGTGACGGTAAATGGTCAGTGAACATTGCAGATAACGACGGGTATAAAAAATACTTGTCCTGGATGAAGGAAATCTACAATAATGAAGACAATCCGGTAGAAAATGAGATTGATTCTATGTTTAAAGCCGGGCAGATCGGTATTATGGTAAATGGCCCCTGGCTTGCAGCAGGAGCGGACGAGGCCGGCATAAACTTCGGTATGTGCAAGATTTTTGGAAGTGAGCCGAAAGGTGATGTGGCAGGATTTTTTGTGACGACCAGTGCTTCGGATGCGGAGAAACTTGCATGTGAAAGATTTATGGAGTGGTGGTATACAGGCAATGAAGGAACCGCACTGGAAGATACCGGGGCAGGCGCGTGGTCTTTAAAGATCGGATTTCCGACAGCATATATTCCCCTTGCTGAAACTGAAGCATACAAGAATAACGAAAGGTTGAATGCCCTTGCATTAGATGATGACAGCAAGGATTCCCTGTGGATCACGACGGATCCGGATTTTAAGGGATGGGCGGAAACCATTGCTGTTATGGGTAATCTGACGCAGGCAGTTGTGTATGATACACCTGTTGATGAGGCGCTCGCTACCGCACAGGCAGAGGCAGAAACGCTTGTTAAAACTTATGAAGGAGAAGATGCCCTTGCAGAATAGTTTCAAAGAATGATCGGCTGAGCGTTTATGGGAGGACCGGTGTATTGTTTTCCGGTTCTCCTTTTTCAAAAGAGGCTTCGTAACACGTGGTTGTAAACGCTCTATTTTAAAATGAAGGAGGAGATAGAAGTGAATAAGTCTCATGGCATTCGTTCCTATTGGAATAAACCACAGCACGCGGCTTACCTGTTTATCCTTCCGGCGGCTCTGCTGCTGTTGGTCTTTAATGTTATCCCCTTGTTTGCATCGTTTTATATCAGCACATTAAATATGGTAATATCTTTTGATAACGCCACGTTTGTAGGAATGGCAAATTACAGGGAAGCGCTTACTGATATGCGTTTTATAAATAGTATCAAAGTGACGGTTCTGTTTACGGCCGTTGAAGTACCGATTCAGATGGTCATAGGTCTTGTGATGTCAGCGCTCCTGACCAAAAATACATTTACCAACAAGCTGTTCCGCAGCATTTATTTCCTTCCTATTATCTGCAGTGCTACGGCGATTGGTATCATGTTCCAGATCATCCTGCATTCCAATGTTGGCCTGGTTACTTACTGGATAAAATTACTCGGGTTTGGTAAGGTAAATTTTTTGAATACGCCCGGGTTGACATTGGGAGTGGTAATCGCAGTGTCTGTATGGAGGACATTTGGTATTTCCACGATCATTCTGATTTCTGCGATGCAGAATATTCCGTCCGATTATTATGAGGCGGCGCAGATTGATGGCGCAGGCAGGATCAGACAGTTTTTTTCCATTACAATGCCTTCTATTATGCCTTCTTTCTGGTTCCTGCTTATGACCAGAATAATAGGTTCTTTGCAGGTGTTTGACCTTATTTATACACTGACGGACGGTGGTCCGAACTTCACGACGGAAACATTGGTGGCTTACGTTTATACCAAGGCGTTTGATTCCGGAAGCCGTATGGGATACGCTACAGCAATGTCAGAATTTTTGTTTTTATTCATTATGATCATAACATTGATCCAGTATTATGTAATGTCGAAGACAGAAGATTAGGGGAGGAAGCAGAATGAGATCAGGAAAGATAAAAAGCAGATTAATCCGTATTCCGATTCTTATATTGTTCATTTCTCTGGCTCTGGTGATGCTGATTCCTATTGTGTGGATTCTTTTTGGAGCATTTAAGCCGGATAATGAAATTATATCTTACCCACCCACGTTCTTTCCGCATGAATTTTCGTTGAAGAATTTTACGAAGTGTATGCAGCGCATTGATATCATCCAGTATATAAAAAACTCCATTATT
Source organism: Lachnospiraceae bacterium (assembly GCA_009774655.1). Classification (GTDB taxonomy): domain Bacteria; phylum Bacillota; class Clostridia; order Lachnospirales; family Lachnospiraceae; genus UBA3282. The sequence continues at coordinate 2,215 of VSOD01000194.1, read as the reverse complement.
TTTTCTTTTGGGACAACGATTCCGTCATTGCTTGTGAACTCGCTGGCAGGGTATGCTTTTGCCAGATATGAGTTTAAAGGAAAGAATATAATTTTTGTGATTTTTTTGGCGACTATGATGATTCCTTTTCAAGTGATCATGATACCGGAATTTATTGAAATACATTTATTGGGTATGTATGACAATTATTGGGGGCTTATTGTGCCGAAGATCGCATCTGCATACTGGATTTTTATGATGAGATCCGCGTTTGCCGGATTGCCCAGGGAGCTGGAGGAAGCGGCGCGTATTGATGGCCTGAATGAGTTTGGAATCTATTCAAGGATCATGCTTCCGCTCATAAAGCCGGCACTGGTGACGATGATTATTTTGAGTATCAATGGCAACTGGAATGATTTATTGTGGCCTCTGATCATGACAAGCTCTTCAAAGATGAGGACGTTGGCGAACGGACTTGCCATGTTTGTAGGTGCCAGAACCATTGAATATGGTGCGGCTTTTGCCGGTGCATTTATTTCTCTTATCCCTATGTTGATCTTATATATCTTCGGGCAGAAGTATTTCGTGGAAGGTCAGGCTACCAGCGGGTTAAAGGGCTGACGTCAGACAGGATGATCTTATAAAAATAAAAGAAAAAACAGGAGGCGGTTACAGGAACATGAAAGAGGCAAAAGTTATTTACGATAAAGATTTTGAAATTGGGGAAGTGGACAAACGGTTATTTGGTTCTTTTGTGGAGCATCTGGGGCGTTGTCTATATGGCGGTATTTATGAGCCGGGACATGAGACGGCGGATAAGAACGGATTCCGGCAGGATGTGAAAGATATGATCAGGGAATTGGGGGTAACGGGCATTCGTTATCCCGGCGGTAATTTTGTGTCCGGTTATAACTGGAAGGACGGTGTGGGACCCAGAGAAGAACGCCCATGCAGGAAAGATCTTGCATGGAACGTGACAGAAACAAATGAAGTGGGGACAAATGAATTTGCGGCTTTGTTGAAAGAAATGAATGTGGATATGATGATGGCTGTGAATCTGGGAACAGGTACGCCCAGGGAAGCCGGAGAGCTGGTGGAATACTGTAATGTACCGGGCGGGACTTACTGGAGTGACAAGCGTAGAGAACATGGTGTGGAAGAACCCCATGATTTCAAGTTATGGTGTCTGGGCAATGAAATGGACGGTGAATGGCAGATCTGTATGCATACGGCAGAAGAATATGCCCGTCTGTGTAAGGAGACGGCCAAGATTGTGAAATGGATGGATCCTTCCGTGGAGACAGTCGCATGCGGAAGTTGTACGAATGAACAGGGTCATAAGCCTTTTGGCGTCTGGGATCAGGCTGTGCTGGAAGAATGCTACGATTACATTGATTATCTGTCTTTACACAGGTACTTTAATTATAATCCGCAAAAGCAGCTTGCCTATAAGATGTCTGAGACAGAGGCGGACATTCCTTTTATCTTTAAGGACCTGCAGAATTATCTGGATACTATCACAGGAATTTGTGATCATGTAAAAGGAAAAAGGCACTCGGACAAAAGTGTAAATATTTCTTTTGATGAGTGGGGTGTGATCACAGACACAGGAGCCATTCCAGGATGCGTGAGTCAGGAATACGGATATGCCAGTTTCAAGGAAATAGATGCGGTGATTTATGGAGGGATTTTGTGTACGTTCTTTAATAATGCAGACCGGGTAAAGATTGCCTGCCAGTCCCTGCTGGTAAATGAAGGGGGTATGATCACCACGGATCCCGGAGGACGGGCGATCCGTCAGACAACTTTCTATCCGTTTCAGGATGCTGCCCGATATGCAAGAGGCAAAGCACTGCGGGCTTCAGCGGTTCTGCCCGTAAAAGAAACAGAACATCACGGATATCAGAAGAGTGTGGTAACGGCCTGCACCTATGATGAAGAAAGTGGAGAGATTTCGGTATTTGTCGTAAATTGCGACATGGAAGATGATGTGTCTCTTACATTGGAACTGCGCTCTTTTGGAGAACTTTTCTCTGCTGGATGGAGGGAACTTTATGATGATGACCCATACGCGAAGAATACTTTTGAAGACGAGTTTCATATTGTGCCACAAGACAAAAACCTTCCGGATCCAGTGAACGGGAAAGTTTCTGTAACTTTGAAGAAACATTCATGGAATGTCCTGCGTTTTGGGAGCAGATAAGGGAGAGCAGTTGGGAACACGGAAGGAGTTTAT
>VSOD01000193.1 GCA_009774655.1 Lachnospiraceae bacterium | reverse complement strand
CCGGCTTCCTGTTACCGCTCAGGTCATATAATCCCAGAGCCAGATTGCTTTCCATCTCGTGCGCATCGTCGGTCTGCCGGAACAACATAAACGCATCCACATCCGGCAGAGAAGCCGCCTTCAAATACCCGTAGGCAATGGATGCCTCCTGCGCCTCGTCGCCAAAACTTGATGTATAACCGATCTCCGCCAGGGAAATACTGCGCACCTGCCCCTCCGGATTCAGGAACTGTGTCCTGTGCATATAGTCGATCAACAGGTCGATATTCTGCATCGTGATATAGGGCGTTGACAGATCCCTGCCCACCCACACTGCAGGGCCGTTCCAGGCGTAAGGATCATACAGCGGGGAATTGTAGGGATGATAGGAAAGTCCCCAGTCGATATTGCCCTCTCTGTTGATATAGTAGTTAAACTGATCCAGATAATCTCTGGCCAAGAAACTGCCCGGATTGGATTTCCTGTTCCACTCCTGGTCAATGGAATTGTAGACATTCACATTGGCATTGGCGCTCTTTAATTCATTGTAGAGAAGCCGGAATGCCTTCACATAGATATTCACATTAAAATCCAGCGAATCAGAGCTGGTATACCACCAGGAAGTCCTGGCATTGACTTCATTGCCCACGATCCAGTTGTCCACCTGCCCATGGCCGGCCTGACCGGAATAGCGCTGTCCTAAAAACGCGCCGATCGCTTTGATATGGTTGGTTCCCGCAGCATCCTCCACGTTCAGCGCATAGCCGGGACAGTCCCCGCCTGCTGCCATCGGATGGATCAGATCCTGCGTATAAGGACTTTTCCCACCGTTTAAAAGAACCATCGTCACCTGCATACCGTAGACATTCAGGCTTCTGATCATGGAGTCAAACTTGCCCACCATGCTGCCGTCAAAATACCAGGTCTGTCCGTTATAGTCAAAAGGAATCGCGCCCGGAACGGATGCGTCGGCGCAGATATCGTCCACATATATGTTATAGACGATCTGTTTGACACCCAGCTCCTGCAGCTCCTCTTTGGATGCCTTCGTCAGATCCGGCAGGAGTCCCTTGATACCGGCATCCATCCTCGCAGAAGTGAAAGCGGCGATTGCCTCCGGATTGGTAATATAATGCTCATCGCTGACCTGCACCATCTGCCCGCCCTGCTTCACGGCAATCAGAAACTTCCGGCTCAGATTGGACTGCTCGGTATTGTACTGCAGCGGAAAACTGACAGAGACAGACGTCCCTGCCGGCACGGTAGCCACAACCTGCCCGGTCGTGCCGTCCTGCCACACTTCATCCGCATAGACATAATAATTGCCGTCGTCGGTGGCGGGCACCCTGCCTGTGCTGACCTGACACACCACGTCCCCGCCGGAGATCTTACAGGAGTCGATCGAAACCGGACGCCCCTCCGCCCTAGCCATAAGCGTACAGCCCGGCGATACCACCATGGCTCCCACTGCCAGGATCACAGCCGCCAGCGCCGCAAACAACACTGACCCTACACTTCTTCTTTCACTTCTGTCTCTCTTCATCTTTCCTCTGCCTGCCCCTCTGTTCTTCCATCTTGTGCAACGGGCGGTTTCCGTCTTCTTCACTGCAAAGCCGCCGGAGCCAGACCGTTACCATCTTGTCGGATTTTATCTTAAGATACGTTCACGCTATTTATTATAGCTGTAAAAATCCGGATAAGCAACCTGTGTTTTACGCTTAAGAGAATTTTAATTTTTTATCCTGTTATTCACAACGCCTCCCCGGGATTCACATGCACCATGATGTGTTTTACCTTGGGAAAATTCTTCTCTATCGCATCATGCACCCGTTCCGCGATGCCGTGCGCCTCCCTGAGCGTCTTGCTGCCGTCCACCCGTATCTCGATATCCACATAGATCTTATTGCCAAAAACCCGCGTATGCAGAAGGTCTATGCCCTGCACACCGTCCTGCCCGGCGGCGCACTCCCTGAATGCCTTCTCCACCTCTTCGCTGCAGGCCTTATCCACCATCTTGTTCACCGCGTCCATAAAGATCTCATAAGCTGCCTTCTCGATAAAAAAGCAGATCACCACGCTGGCTGCCGGATCCGCAATGGGAAAGCCCATTCTTGAGCCTGTGATACCGATCAGCGCGCCCACCGACGACAGCGCGTCGGAACGGTGGTGCCACGCATCCGCCAGCAGCGCGCCGGAATCAATCCGTTTCGCATGGATCTTCGTGTATTGATACATGCCTTCCTTGACGACGATGGACAAAACAGCCGCCACAAGCGCCAGTATTCCCGGCACCGCCAGATTTTCATATTCCCCGCCTGTGATCTTTGTCAGCGCAGAATAACCGATTCCCAAGCCGGTAACCGCAAGCACCGTTGCCAGGACGATGGATGCCACGCACTCCATCCTCTCATGTCCGTAGGGATGGTCCTTATCCGACTCCCGGCCCGACATCCGCACGCCGACGATGACCACGATGGTGCTGAATACATCGGAAGCCGAATGGATCGCATCCGAGATCATGGCGCCCGAGTGCGCGATAACCCCGGCCAGCAGCTTGAATACCGTGAGCACAAGGTTCGCCACGATACTGACCATGGAAACCCTCATCGCCACCTTCTCATAGTCCCTTGCCGTTTCCGCATTTCTCTGCTCTTCTGTCATATTACTGTTACCTGTTCCTTTCTTCCGGCTGATATCGCAGCCGGCCAACACAGAGCCAAATGATTACGATGACCGGAGCCTGCCCCTGTTGGGAAGACTCCGGTCCGGATTCTTGTTACTGTGCCCACGAAAGCGCTTCTTCCAGGCTCTCCGCCCCAAGGATATTCAACATGAACTCCGTATGGCTTTCCGCTTCTTCAGTATCTATGTATTTAAAGGTATCAAAAATGTATTTTGGCGACTGATCCAGATCGTAGATCCCAAAGGCCAGTCCCTGCTTGACTTCTTCCATGGCATCGGTCTGGCGGTTCATGATAAAGGCGTCCACATAAGGATTCGCCTCTATGATGTAATAACAGTAGGCAAAAGCCGCCGCCTGCAATTTCTCACCTGAGGCGGATGTAAAGCCAAGCTCCGTCACGGTAATACTTCGTACTTCCCCGTTCCTGTCAAGGTATTCTTCCTCTTCCAGTACATCCGTCAGCGTACTTAAATTCATCAGCGTCAGGATCGACGCGTCCGGCGTCTTATCATAAGTCTCCGTCCAATAGTTAACCCTGGTGAGCGGATTCGGATAAGGATGGATCGCCAGCCCCCAGTCGTAATTCCCCTTCTGATTCGCGATATCATTGATCGCCGTCAGAATATCTCTGGCATTAAAGTGATGCTCATTATCTCCTTCGTTGTTATTCCAGTCGTGATCGATGCTGAAATAGACATTCGCCTCCGCATACTGACTTCTGGCCGCATTGTAAAAAATGCGCATCGCTTTCTCAAATTCGGCCGAATAAAACCGGAAGTCCACCGTATCCATATAGTTCCAAGTCTTATGCTGGTTGATCTCGTTGGCGATCACCCAGTTGGATACAAGCCCGTACTCTTTGCCTGAATACCGCTCCGTCAGGAAACTGGCGATGGCCTCCAGATACCGGCATCCCTCTTCCTCCGCAGTATTAAAGGCGTAATAGTAGGCGCCCGCCTCACGATTTCTGGACTGCGGATGAATAAGCTCCGGGCAGGCATCGTTCCAGTCATTTAGCACAATGGCCGTAGCGTTCATGTTGTTTTCCGACAGATATCCGAAAAGATAGTCGTAGCCGTTGATGCTGGCGCCGTTAAATTTGTAGGTCTGCCCCTGATATTCATAGGAGATGGTCGGAAACTGCTCGTTGGAAGTCTCCCCAACGATATGGGACAACGGAATATTGTAGATGGCATATTTCACGTCCAGATCTGTCAGCATCGGCGTATCAATCATCATCGGATCCAGCAGCAGCCCCTTCTTGGACTCCGGCTTCGGCACGCTGACCGAACCGTCCGCCAACATCTCCGGATTACAGATGCACATACTCGTGGACAGGGGCACATACTTTCCATCCAAAAGCAGCGCCGGGACAAACTGTTCAAACAGATGCGCATTCTCATACTGCCACTCCAGCTCACAATCCGTCGCCTTCTTCACACTCGTCAACGGTTCTTCGTCAAATTCCTCTGTAAATTCACAGTCCTCATACAGCTCAAAGGCAAACAGATAAATCATCGGATCGTCACTTTTGGGAATGTCCGGCATACTGAATTTCATGCGGACCGTCTGCTTATCCTCCTTCACCAGACACTCCTCGATCTTGCCGTATGAGGCAAGCTGTGCCCCGGATAAGACCACATTCCCTTCCGTCAGATCCTGGTCCGCAGTATCCTCCTCAACGGAACCCTCCGATATGGCGGGAGCCGCCCCGCCGCACCCGGTAAGAACAAAAACAATGCCGAGAATTAAAGAGAAGACCGCTGTTGTTAAGCTGTGATAAATTGTTTTTATGCTTCCGGTATTCAAGAATCTTCTTCCTCCTGCTGATTATGGTAGACAACCGAAACAGCTGTCTCCGGCAGCTCCTCCGTATCGGCAAGAATCTGAATCTCACCGGTTCTCAAACGGGCAAGCACCTGCAGGTACTCCCCTACCGTGACGTTCTGAAAACGCCACGCGTCGTTCTGCATCGGAAGGCCGATGCACTTTTCTCTGGCACCATAGGAAAGAGCTGTTCCCGCCAGATCCCCCGGCCATTTCTTGCCGTTGGCGAAGAAATCATCCAGTGCAACGACGACCGAAGATTCGATTCCCTTCTTCGCCGAAGTCAGAAACCGCCCGGAAATCTCACTCTGATCCACATCCGCACCGATCATCATGCCGTCGCAGGCTTCCGCAGCGGGCAATACCGCCTCATACAGCATACCGCCGCAGGTAAAGATGACCTCGGTGCCGTCCCGATACCATGCTGTGGCCATCTCCCCGATCTCCTCCACCGGCAAAGCCGCATCCACATACCAGTAATCTATCTGTACCTCGCCGTCAACCTCCAGCCCCTGCGCGGCAGCGTCAATCCCCTGCAGGTAGCCGCAGCCGTATTTCTCCACGGCAGAGCGGTCCTCCCCGCCGATAAAGCCGAATTTCCTGTATCCTTCCAGAACCGACATATATCCGGCCAGATAGCCGGCCTCTTCTTCCTTATAAATAATGCAGTGGACATTGGCCGCGATCTCTATTTCCTCTCCTTCTGCATCCTTCGGCACACCGCCCAGCAGAAGAAAATAGACATCTTTGTACTCTTCCTGCAGGCTGCCCACCGCCTCCTCAAAATCAGGCCCCACGCAGACAACCAGCTCCGCGTCGTCTTCGATCGCCGTCAAAATGGCCTCCCTGTAAGCCGCCTCCGTATCCCCCTGCGCACTGTAACAGGCATACGGCACACAGGCCGCATCGGCATAAGTCTCCACGCCCATGAGCGCCGCCTGGTTAAAGCCGTTCTCCATGGCAGAACTGCCGTCCGTGACCAGAGCGGCCTTACGGCCCTTCGCCCCCTTGTCTTTGGACTTCTCTTCTGTCTCCTGCACGGGGGTCTGCTCTTCATTGTCCTCTTCCTTACTGTCCGGATCCGCCGGCTGCGTGCTCACATCCTTTGCCGGTTCCTCCACCGGGGCCGACACGTCGCCGCACCCTGTCAACGTCAGTAAAAATGCTGCGGTCATAAGTATACTTTTTGTTCGCAGTTTCAATCCTGTCTCCCTGCCTTTCCCTTACGTATAAAATCGAATCCCCCTAAAAGTATATCCCTATCAGGCCGTTTCGTAAATACCCAGTGAGGATAAATTTTCCTGCACTCCCCTTAAAATATTCTTCATCGTCAAAAAAAGTCCAATCTGAGCACACAGTCCCAGACCAGACTTTTCTTCTTTAATTATACAGTCCTACTCCGCAACCTCCACATAGAAAGCATAGTAAGCCACACCGCCACAGCCGCTTCTGTCCGTATCCCAGCGGGCGCTGACTTCATAGATCCAGCCGCCCGCTGCAAGCGTCATCTCATTCCCACGCACGGACACTGTTTCGTCTGCCGCGGCAGTGTCGCCCCAATGCTCCCTGCTCCAACGGCAGACAGTCACCTCATCCGGATCCTGCCCAAAACGAAGCGTGGCAGTCGTCTCTGTCGTCTCCAGCACAGGCAGCCGCCCTTCACAGTCCAGCGGATGCGGCGCGTCCGCCTCTCCTCCCGTGACCGTACCGTCACCGTTCTCACACTGCCAGGAGTACGACCCCGGCAGGACACTACAACATGTCTCATCACTGACTACATCCAGCACAGGCGGCTCCTCCAGAATGAACACGACATCCTTCTCCTGCAAAAGACGGTTGGCATAACCATTCAGCGCTTCGCAGGGCTGATACTTCGTCCGGTATCCGACACCGTCAATCACGAGAAACGGATTATAGGCCATAACCGTTGTCTGTGTACCATCTGTCATCGTCAGCGTATAAGTAACGCCCTGTCCGGCATACTCCGTATAGGAATCATCTTTCTGATAGATCACCACATCCCGCAGATACCCGGCAAGCGTCTCCGTCTCCGGAAGCCGGATGGTCACATCCGGCGGTACCAGCCGCACCGCAGCCGATGCGAGCTTCGCTGCCTCCAGATCTTTGAACGGCTTCGTGCCGACTGCCGTTTCCAATGGACTCCTGCCTGTTTTCAAAGTGTAAACGGCACTGCCGATACAGCCTGCCAACAGGATACCGACTGCCATGACGATGATAGATTTCCTCTTAACCTGTTTCATATGGTTCCCTCCCTGCCTTTCGTATCTATATTGATTCTATCATAAATACCTTTCAGGCGCGAAGCAGGTTTCAAAACCAGGCTTTCATCGTATCCAGTACTCTGACCAGTTCCTCCTCCGTTATGATATAAGGCACCATGGCGTACATGCAGTTTAAGAAAGGACGGCTGAATACGCCGCGTTCATATGCGAACTGCTGATAGCCCTTCAACACGCCCGCATCCTTCACTTCCACACAGACACATCCGCCCATGATCCGTACCTCTTTGACCCTGTGATCCGCAAAGCCCTCCATCTCACGTCTGGTAATCTCCTCGATACGGCGGATCTTCGCCATATAGTCCTCTCTCTCAAAAAGCTCAATCGATCTGAGCGCCACGCTGCATGCCAGCGCATTTCCCATAAAAGTGGGGCCGTGCATCAACGCCTGATCCGGATCGTCGCTGTAAAAGCCTTCGTACACCCTGTGGTTTGCAACAGTCACCGCATGGCCGATATAACCGCCCGTCAGCGCCTTGCCCAACACCAGAATATCCGGCAGTACCAGATCCGCCACAAAACGGTTGCCGGTCCGGCCAAATCCCGTCGCCACCTCATCGAAGATCAGCAGCACACCGTACCGGTCACACAGCTGCCTCGCCCGTTCAAGAAAAGAAACGTCATACATGCGCATCCCGCCAGCGCCCTGGAGCAGCGGTTCCACGATAAAACAGTTAAGCTCCCGGTGATACTTCGCAAAAGCCTCTTCCAATGCCTCTGTCCGTGCAGGAATATGGATCACATTTTTCTTCTCCCCGTAAGCCTCCAGAATAAAGTGATAATCCGCATCGTCTCCCACTTCCATTGTCTTGAAGGTGTCGCCGTGGTAGGCATGTGTCAGGGCAAGTACTTTTGTTCGTTTTTTATCTCCCTGGTTAACATAATATTGCAGAGCCATTTTCAGCGCCACTTCCACAGCAACACTTCCGGAATCGGAGAAAAAGCAGTAATCCAGATCCCCCGGCAGAAAACTCTGTAATTTATCGGCAAGCCTCTGCACCGGTTCATGGGTCAGCCCGCCCAGCATCACATGGGAAAAAGCATCGGCCTGAACCTTGATCGCCTCCGTCAGCGCCGGATGCTTATACCCATGGATCACGCTCCACCAGGAGGAGATCGAATCGATCATCTCCCGCTCCGGCGTTTTCAGCCACACCCCCTGCGCGTCTATGATCTTATAGGGTTCTTTCATTGTTTTCATCTGCTGGTATGGATACC
>VSOD01000192.1 GCA_009774655.1 Lachnospiraceae bacterium | reverse complement strand
CTATAAGGAAGGCATGTTCGTGCTGGGTGACGAGGAGAAGGACAAAGAAGTGTTTGCCCTGCGTCCCATGACCTGTCCTTTCCAGTATTATTGCTATAAGAATACGCAGCATTCTTACCGGGATCTGCCGATCCGTTACGGTGAGACTTCCACACTTTTCAGAAATGAGGATTCGGGTGAGATGCACGGGCTGACCCGTGTGCGCCAGTTCACGATCTCGGAGGGTCATCTGGTGGTGAGACCGGATCAGATGGTGGAGGAATTCAAGGGTTGTATCGCACTGGCAAAATATGTTATGTCAACCTTAGGGCTGCTGGACGATATCACCTGGCATCTGTCGAAATGGGATCCGGAGAATCCGGGCAAATATATCGGGGAGCCTGCGGTTTGGAATGAGACAGAAGAGCATATCCGCAATATCCTTACCGAGCTGGATCTGCCCTTCGTGGAAGATGTGGGTGAGGCTGCTTTCTACGGGCCAAAGGTGGACATCAATGCGAAGAATGTATACGGCAAAGAGGACACCATGATCACAATCCAGTGGGATGCGCTTTTGGCGGAGCAGTTCGACATGTATTTTATCGACCAGAACGGCGACAAAGTGCGGCCCTGTATCATTCACAGAACATCGCTGGGCTGCTATGAGCGGACACTGGCGTGGCTGATCGAGAAATATGCAGGCAAATTCCCGACCTGGCTGTGTCCGGAACAGGTGCGTATCCTGCCGATCTCCGAGAAATATGAAGACTATGCGGAAGAAGTGCGAAAGGAACTGGCGCGGAATGATATTGATGTGACCTGTGACAACCGCTCCGAAAAGATCGGCTTTAAGATCAGGGAGGCGAGACTTGCCAAGGTGCCGTATATGCTGGTGGTCGGCGCGCAGGAGGCGGAGGATAAGACCGTATCCGTGAGAAGCCGTTATGCGGGCGACGAGGGCGTAAAGCCGCTGCAGACGTTTATCGACCAGATCTGTAAGGAGATCCGGACGAAGGAGATCAGACAGGAAGTGCCTCAGGATGAGAAGAAATAAAAGGATGCCGGGAAACGGTGACGGCGGACGCACCATAGGGCACCGGAATGGCAGGAGCGCTTATGTGCCTGGCAGGGATATCCTGGGATATCTTTTGCTTGGCGTCAGCGTGGTACTGCTTGGAAGGAGCCTTGTGCTGTGTTTCAGCAATGATATCTGGTATGACGAGCTCTTTACCGTGGGAATGATCGGTCATTCTTACGGAGAGCTGGTGGAGCTGACGGCGCGGGATGTGCACCCGCCGTTGTACTATATGATCACCAAGTTCTTTGTGGACTTATGTAAACTGATTTTGCCGGGCGTGCACGCCGTCGCCGCGGCCAAAATGGTCTCGGTGCTGCCTTATTTTGTATTGCTGCTCTACAGTGTGACTTTTATCCGGAAAAGATTCGGGATTTTTACCGGGGGCGTATTCCTGTTCTGTGTGGTTTCCATGCCGCAGCTGAGCGGTTATACGGTGGAAGTGCGGATGTACAGCTGGGCGCTTCTGTTTGTGACGGCGGCTTTTCTGCACGGATACGGAGCGGTGCAGGGACCGGAGGATAAGGAAGATTGCCACCACGGCAGACCTTCCGCAGCCGCATATGGGGCAGCGGACAGGCCGAAAGGCGAGGAGGGCGGCGACAGTGGCAGGACAAAGGGGATGCGTCAGAAGCTGCACGGTGCGGCGATGGCCTGCTATGCTCTGGCGGCCGCCTATACCCAGTATTTTGCAGCGGTGGCGGCAGCCATGGTCTTTCTGTATGTACTGTTGGAGCTGCTGCGAAGAGACAGGCGCAGGATCCGGGAATGGTTTCTCTGGGTGGCAGCAGCAGCGGCCGGGTATACCCCCTGGCTTGTTGCCCTGTACCGGCAGGTGACGGCAGTCAATGCCAATTACTGGATTTTGCCGCTCAGTTGGCGGACCTTTGGTGGGTGCGTGAAGTTTCTGATGAAGCCTGCTTTTACGAACGATACGCTGAATGTGGTGCTGGCGGTGGTGATGACGGGCATCTATGCGGCAGTCATGGTCCGTCAGGTGCATTTTTTGATAAAAAGCTGCCATAATGGCAGAGAAAACGGCGCTGCGTCTTCCCGGATCTTTTTTATGCTGGCCGGGCCGGGCGTGCTGGCCGGGGTGATCCTGTTTGGTTTTGCCGCGTCCATGCTGCTGCGTCCGGTTTTTGTGTACCGTTATATGATCCCGGCCATGGGATGTTTCTGGCTGAGCTTTGCGGCGGGACTGCATGAGATCTGGCCGGCGGGCATACCGGAGGCCGGTGCGGAAGGCAGAGGCGGTTTTTTCAAAATGCTGCCGGCGGCGGCGCTTCTGTTCGTGGTGGTTGTCGGGCTGCGGGATTACCGTGCGTTTATGGGAGAAGAGGAGTATAAGATCCGGCTGATGAAAGAGACGGAGACGGCATTATCTTCCATTGCGCCCGGGGACGTAGTGATCTATAATTTTGACCAGGTGCAGGCTGTGACGGCATATTATCTGCCGGAAGAAACGGACAGTTATCTCTGGTGCGGCACGCCGGAAACACTGATCCAGGACATCATAAGGCCCTTTGGGACGGTGGAGGAGACCGATGCGCTGCGTAAATGGTGTGAAGATGGGCGGACGGTCTGGTTTTTTGGCAGTTTTAACAGCCGCGACGATATTGTAGAAGAGTGGGCGGCAAAGGGACTGCAGGTCGAGGAGACAGGCAGCTGTCTTTTGGAGAGATATTGGTTTAATCTGTATAAGATTTCTGTTTGAGGCCATAATAACAGTGTAGTGCAGAGGAAGTTTTTCGGATTCTTCTGCTGTGATCACATGAGGCGGTATGCCGAGAGCAGGAGGTTATTATGGCAGAATTAAAATGTGGCGTAGACAGTTGTTCCTACAACAAAGAAAAGTGCTGCTGCAAGGGCGATATCATGGTGGGCGGCAAACATGCGGACTGTTGCAACGATACATGCTGTGAGAGTTTTGCGCAGAAGAAAGATGATTCTTACACAAGTTCGCTGGAGCATCCCTGCAGGACGATCAGCATTGACTGCGAAGCGGTAAAATGTGTGTATAACAGTAACTACAAGTGCCATGCGGAGCATGTGGATATCAAAGGCGGCGGTGCAAACAGCAGTGCCGGAACAGAGTGCTCGACTTTTAAAGAGATGTAAAAAAGAAGCATTTTCAGAGTCCCCGGCTGCAGAGCGTTGGATCTTGTCCGGCGTCTGCGGCTGACAGGGAGCTTACAAAGCGCACAGAGTCCGGGAGGTAAAGTGCGGTTATAGGGAGGTAAAGCGTGAAGAGCAGAAAACGAAGACGGTTTTTGCCGTTGCTTGTCGGGGCGTGTATGCTGCTGCTGGCAGGCTGCGGGGAAGATGAGTCGGTACATACAGGTGCGGATGCACAGCTGAGCAGTGAAGCGGCAGGCGGCGCAGCGGAAACAAATGGAAGTGCAATGCAGGAAACAGCGGGAGAAGCCGGAGCGGTGACGGGAACGGAAGAAGCGCAGCAGTTGGCCGGCGCAGAAGGAATGCCCGCAGAAGAGGCGGCGCAGCAGGCCGGGCCCTGGAATAAAGATACGGGGGACCGGATAGAGATCGATGAGGAGACGCGCCGGGAACTGACGGAAGAACTTTTGGCGGAAGAGAACAAGGACACCTCCGTGATGAAAGACGGGCGTTCCACCACCGGCTGCAGCTTCGATATCCCGGAAGGTTTTGCGGAGTCGGAGGAAGTGGCCAATCTGTATGTGCGCAAGCGCTATCCGATCGATGCCTCTACGATCTATTATGCGGTGATGGAAGAGGATATTGCGCTGCAGCTTTTGACAAAGGAGACCTTTGCGGAGCAGATGGCGGCGGATCTGCAGGCTGCTTATGGGGAGGACGTGGAAGTTGTCGTTGATACGTTTGAAGCTGTCGAGATCAGCGGTTATCCGGCCTTCCGTATCCTCTGTCATTATAGTGTGGGCGGGGTGGAGATCACCCAGCTGCAGTATGCCATTAATGCGGACAGAAGCTATATGATCACCTATTCCCAGACAAGCGACTATGATTATATGGAGCTGTACGAGGCCAGTGCGGCTACGATTGAGGTGAAGTAGGGCGGCAGGTTTTTCATTAATTTTTTGAAAATTATTTCGAAAAATATAAAAGGCAGTTGACACGGCTGTGATCTTGTGTTAGTTTATTAGAGATGCGATAGCATAGGACTGACAACCAAGCAGAGTATCCGCTCTCACCTTGCAACGATGGGGTTCGCAAGTGTTCATATTTCAGGAGTTACGCTGAGAAGTCTGCCATTATGGTAGAGCAGGCACGGCAGCGTGGTTTATTTGATGTGAACTGACAAGTGGGTAGATATGCTATCCACTTTATTTTTTATGGGTATGGAGGGTAGAACCATTAGCGATTTATTCATTAACGAACAGATTAGAGACAGAGAAGTGCGCGTGATCGGAGAGAATGGCGAACAGCTCGGCGTTATGCCGACCAGGGATGCCATGAAGCTGGCAGAGGAGGCCGGTGTGGATCTGGTGAAGATTGCACCTACGGCGAAACCGCCTGTCTGCAAGATCGTAGATTACGGCAAGTTCAAGTACGAACAGACAAGAAAAGAGAAGGAAGCCAGAAAGAAACAGAAGACTGTGGAGATCAAGGAGATCCGTTTGTCTCCCAACATCGACACCAACGACCTGAACACGAAGGTGAATGCCGCCAGGAAGTTTATCACCAAGGGCGACAGGGTGAAGATTACGCTGCGTTTTCGCGGGCGCGAGATGGCGCATATGAACAACAGCAAGCATATCCTGGATGATATCGCACAGGCGCTTTCCGACGTTGCGGTTGTGGATAAGGCGCCGAAGGTGGAAGGCCGGAGTATGACCATGTTTTTGGCTGAGAAGCGTTAGCTGCTTAGTTGAAATAAACTGATATCTTAGTTTGTTATCTCAGACTGATATCTCATAATGGAAGAATATAGCACAGGAGGAATGTTAACATGCCAAAAATGAAGACAAGCAGATCGGCTGCAAAACGTTTTAAAGTAACCGGGACAGGTAAACTGAAAAGAAATAAAGCTTATAAACGCCATATCTTAACGAAGAAGAGTGCTAAGACCAAGAGAAATCTCAGAAAGCCTGCTATGACGGATGCGACGAATGTTAAGAATATGAAGAAGATTTTACCGTATCTGTAAGAACTGATTTAGAAGTCATAAGGAGGAAAAAGACATGGCAAGAATTAAAGGCGGTGTAAACGCTAAAAAGAAACATAACAGAGTATTAAAACTTGCGAAAGGATACAGAGGCGCAAGATCGAAACAGTATAGAGTAGCGAAGCAGTCCGTAATGAGAGCGCTGGCTTCTTCCTATGCGGGAAGAAAAGAGAAGAAGCGTCAGTTCAGACAGCTTTGGATCGCACGTATCAATGCGGCGGCAAGAATGAACGGGCTGTCCTACAGTAAGTTTATGTTCGGCCTGAAAAATGCCGGTGTGGAGATGAACAGAAAGATGCTGGCGGAGATGGCTGTCAACGATGCGGCAGGATTTACTTCTCTGGCAGAGCTTGCGAAAGCAAATCTGAAATAAAAGAAGCAGATATAAATTCGAATAATACGAAAATGCGGAAGAGATGGGATGAGAAGTTCTGTCTCTTCTTTCAATAAGAAGTATAACAGAAAAGTATAATGAAGCATCACTAAAAAAGCATCATGCGAGATGTGATTTCGGAGGGCTAAGACATGGGTGTATTAGACGGGTTAAAACCGGCAGGCGTATTTCACTTTTTTGAAGAGATCAGCCGTATTCCGCACGGTTCCGGCAATGAGAAGCAGATCAGCGATTATCTGAAAAAGTTTGCCGGGGAGCGGGGGCTGGAGTGCATTCAGGATGCACTGAACAACATTATCATCATCAAGGAGGCGACACCCGGTTATGAGCAGGAAGCGCCATATATCCTGCAGGGGCATATGGACATGGTGACGGTGAAGAAGCCGGACTGTGATATTGATATGACGAAAGATCCGCTGCGGCTGTGCGTCAGGGACGGCAGAGTGTGTGCGGAAGGGACAAGTCTTGGCGGTGATGACGGTATTGCGGTGGCTTACATTCTGGCACTGCTGGATGCGCAGGATATTAAGCATCCGCGCCTGGAAATGGTGGTGACCACCGAGGAGGAGACGGGTCTTACAGGTGCGCAGGGCATCGATCTGTCCATGCTGCGCGGCAGACAGCTGATCAATCTGGACAACGAAGAGGAAGGCGTCATTATCACGAGCTGCGCCGGTGGTGCGAGGGTGGATGTGGATATCCCTCTGCAGTGGGAGGCAGTTCAGACAGATGAAAGCACAGTCCTGCAGATTAGCGTGCAGGGACTGCAGGGCGGCCATTCCGGCTCGGAGATCGATAAGGGCAGGGGAAATGCCAACTGCCTGCTGGGCCGTATTCTGATGGCGGCAGCGCAGCAGACAGCATTCCGGCTGGCCGCAGTGCAGGGCGGACAGGCCGACAATGCCATCCCCCGGGAGGCGGAGGCGGTAGTCCTGGTCCCGAAAGAAGCGCTGACACAGACACTTGACTGTATCGACAAAGAGACGGCGCGGATCAAAGAAGAGTTGAAGCAGACTGACGCGGGCTTTTGTGTTGTGTGCAGAAAGAGCGGTTCGGAAAGACAATACGAACCGGAAAAATGCCTGACAGCAGCATGTACGAAACAGGCCCTGTCCTGCCTGACAGCGCTGCCCAACGGGATCATCGCCATGAGTGAGGATGTAAAGGGGCTGGTCCAGACATCCCTCAATCTGGGAATTATGACTTTGAAAGAAGAAACGCTGCAGTTAAGCTATGCGGTCAGAAGTTCCATTGACAAGGAAAAAGAAATGTTATGTAAACGAATGCAGGAGATTGCCGGACAGGCCGGAGCAGAGACGCAGGTCAGGAGTGCATACCCGGGCTGGGCATACCGTAAGGAGTCTCCCCTGCGAGACAGACTTTCGACCGTCTATGAGAGAATGTATGGCTGTCAGCCCAGACTGCAGGCCATTCATGCCGGACTGGAATGCGGCCTGCTGACGGCGAAGATTCCGGGCCTTGACTGTGTCTCCATCGGGCCGGACATGGCCGATGTACACACGACGGAAGAGAGTTTCAGCATTGAGTCCGTTGCCAGGATGTGGGACTATCTGCTGGCCGTACTGGCAGAGAAACAGCAGGACAGATAACAGCGAAATCGGCGAGATGCAGGGCGATGCGGATGCTTGCAGATGATGCGGCAAGGGTTCTGCGCTGTCCGGCAGTGTGAGGTGGAACATGAAGGGATACGAGCATCAGGCGCAGTACTATGAGACAGATCAGATGGGCATCATTCATCATTCCAACTATATCAGATGGTTTGAATCCGCAAGAATCTGGTATATGAATGAGATCGGGGTGGACTATGCGGAAATGGAGAGGCAGGGGATCGTCAGTCCTGTTCTGGAGGTACACTGTGCCTATAGATCCATGGTGCATTTCGGCGATGTGGTGGAGATCATACCGAGAATCGAAAAGTATAACGGTGTGACGCTGGAACTGTCCTATGAGATTCTGGATAAGAAGACGGGAGAGATAAGGACTACAGGAAGCAGTAAACACTGCTTCCTGAACAGGGAGGGCAGGCTGCTCTCCCTGAAAAAGGAAAAGCCGGTGTTTGACCAGGCATTCCGTCATGCGCAGGCTTCCGGGGACGTGGGGCGCTGACAACAGGACAGTAAAATAAAAACCTGATAAACGCTGTCGCCAGCAGTTATCAGGTTTAACGTCACTCGGAATGACAAGACTTGAACTTGCGACCTCTACTTCCCTAAAGTAGCGCTCTACCACCTGAGCCACATCCCGAAAACATGTATAATTATAACGAATCATAAGAGAAAAAGCAAGTACTATTTTAAAAAATTTAAAGTAAAAATTTTATACAATGAAAGAGGAAAAAATTTTGTTGGAAAAGGAGACATTTAAACCGTTAAACTATATTAAGAAAGAATAATATTCCGGCAGTATTGAAGGCAGGCGATATATGCT
>VSOD01000191.1 GCA_009774655.1 Lachnospiraceae bacterium | reverse complement strand
GGGTCATGCCTTTCCAGCAGGGGCAGCTGTTCTCTCTATAACGTGGGAATGTCGTTCTTCTCAACATAGAAACCGGTGCCCGCAAGCTCCGGCAGACAGGCCAGAAAATCCTGCAGCGGCAGGAGATTTTCCCTGTTCTCCCGATAGATCAGGCCGTCCCGAAAGGTGAAGATTGTGTGGGCCGCATAGAATTCCGCCAAAGGCTCGATTTCCACTTCCAGGCCCTCCGGTTTTCCCAGCAGACGCAAGTGCCGGCTCAGAACGGCGTCTGTCTGGCGCCAGATCTTTTCACCGGAACCGTTGAGATCGATCAGCACAGGATTGTCTTTCAGGATCGAAAGAAGCTCCTCGAATTCCGCACCGCCAAGCGGGATCCGGCGCAGCGGCGAGAAAGTCTCCGTGTAGGAATAGTACTGGTATGTAAGGTAATGGCTGCCGTTTTCCTGTACCCAGGAGAGGATGAAGTTGAGCAGCTTTTGAGAAAGCGGGTCAAAGGCCTCCGGCGTATGGAGAAAGTTCAGCTTTTTGCCGTAGGCATGTTCGTCGCCGGACTTTACGTACCGGGCGAACTCGAACACATCCTTGAGCACATATTTGGTATCCATACCGATTTTGAAGCCGACCTCGGCATGGTTTTCGGCGCACAGGAAATGAGGTTCCAGCGCGACTTGTCCATAAGGAACGGTCTGCATCAGGGGAGCGGTAGTCTTTATCCGCTGGCGTCTGAGCAGATCCTTGATGACCGGTGTGGTCTGTCTGGACCGGTTTTTGGGGAGAAAGCGGCCGTTCTCGTAACCGATATAATCGGAGAGCCTGCGCATGTGGCCGGCGGATCCCGGTGTATCTATATAATCAAAGATCGCCTGCTGCATGTCCTGCTGCTCTTCATAGGCAAGGAGCACGGCGGCGCAGTGCTTACAGATGCCGTCATAGCTGTAGAAGGCGGGGCAGTCACAGTAACACTCCGACACGTCATCAAAAAGGGTATTGTAGGAAAGGGTTACTTTATATTTCTTTCTGCCGCTGCCCTGTACGGTGGCTTTGACGGTGATTTCTTCATTCTGGCTGTTGGATTTAAAGGTCAGAACTTTGTTCTGTTTGAATAGTTCGAGGCCCCGGTTGTAAATGGTAGGGCCGGCGATCTCTTTGATGAGCTGCTTAGTGAGCACGATGGATTCCTCTTTCGGGTTTGTATTTGGTTCATCTTATCACGGTCCTGCGGCAATGACAAGATTTTCGGGCAATTTCCATGGTTCGGATGGTTAAAAAGTGTTACAATAGAGTGATCGGAGGATGATTTGTGATGATGAAGAAGAAAAGCAGCACGGCCAGGCTTCTGTCCGCGGCGTTTTTGTTGGGAAGCACAGTTTGTTTAGCGCTCTATGGGTGGAAAGAAGGGACGGTGCATCCGGCTGTGGAAGACAGAGAAGACGCGGTCAGCGAAGACGTGAACAGGGAAGCAGGCGCCGCATTTGCGACGGAATATGCCGCAGAAGACGGGCAGGTGAACCATGAAAATGCAGGATCAGAGACGGCGGAGCATTTGCCCCTGACAGGCGAGACGGACTGCTTCAGTTACGAAGAACTGCCCGACGGCACGCTGCGGATCACAGGTTACGATGAGGAGAAAAATACACAGGATCCTTATCGGGTGGTGATTCCGTCCATGATTGACGGCAGACGGGTATCGACGCTTGGCAGGGAATGTCTGGGAGCGCCTTATGCCGGTGATCTGCTGGAACTTACGGTCTCAGACGGCATTACTACGATAGAAGAAGGGGCGATTGAAAATGCATCTGACATTTCCCTGATAAGGCTGCCGGACAGCGTGACATTTATTGATGAAAAGGCTTTTTGGAGAAATGAAAGTCCATGGCCGGTCGCCATCGCCTGTGAGGATACATCCTATGCCTATACCTATGCGGCAGAAAAGGGCTATGCATGTCAGGTCATGGAACCTGTCCTGCCGGAGAATGCGTTTCTTGACGGGTACCGGACAGGAACAACGACGGACATTCCCTATTTTGCCCATGTCAGGACGGAAGGGGAAAAATTTGATTATATCACCATAGAATTTCGGGATAACGAAATCGAAAAAAGACTGGAAGGCGAGATGGTCTATCAGGAGCCAAACGAATTTCTGGTACTGGTTCTGGACAAGGATCGGAAGTCTGTCCTGCAACGCATCGACTCTTCCTGTCTGGATGCGGATACAGTGGCCTTCTGTGGGCTGGCCGGCGTTTCCTGTCAGAATTTCCTGTCTCTGGCGGATTGGAATTTTGACGGGGAGGAAGATCTCTGCTGTTTTCGGGGGAGATTCGGTACGGGAGCGGCATCCTTTTCTTCCCTGTTTGTCTATGAGGCAGACAGCGGAAGCTATACTTATGTACCGGCGTTTTCGGGAATTGATACGCCGTCCCTGCGGGAGGATAAGCAGTGCATCTATGGATTCTCCAGAAACGGCGCCGCCGAACACTATGTAGACCGATATGAATTCATAGAGGGGCAGCTGGTCAATGTGGCAAGGCTGGGTCAGAAGGTGACGGACGGCAATGCGGTTGAGATCACGGATGAACGCCTGCTGAACGGAACATGGCAGCAGTATCACCGGGAGACATTTTATCCGCAGGATCCGTCTGCGGAGGAGGCCTGGATGGATGCTTATGAACAGTCGGAACGGCTGTATGTGGGGGACGGCTATTGGGATTTATGAGGGATAGAAAGGTAAAAGTTCAGCCTGCGGCTTCCATGTTACATTACAATTTTGCTGTAGACATATAAAGAGTTAGCTGATATCATATCTATAAGTGTGCTTTTATAGAAGAAAAGCGGTAATAGCGTGGTCTGGCCGGTGGAGTTACGGGCCGGTCAAATATAATTTATTATGGTGATGCAAAATTATGAGTATCGTATTTTTAGGACTTGGCGTTTTGAGTATCGGCATGATCGGAATTGCATTGTTTCTGCTGTTGAAAGGAGACGGCTCCCGGGAACAGAAACTGATGCAGTATTTTCTGCTCGGCTCTTTGATACAGAACGTCGGATATTTGTTTGAGTTGACAGCACCTACGGTAGAAGCCGCCATGGTGGCGGTGAAGATGCAGTATATGGGATCTTTGGCGGTTCCCATCAGCTACTGCTATTTTATGTTCAGCTACTGCTATGAGAAAGCGCCTGTCAAGATACTAAAAATTCTGAAAATAATCGACATCTTCATTCTGGGGCTTGTTTTTACCTGTGATCAGCATACTTTTTATTACAGCCGGATCGAGTGGCTGCATACGCCGGAAGGGCATGGATATCTGGGACTGGAGTATGGGCCGGGTTACTGGCTTTTCATGCTGTGCGGAATGATCCTGCCTTATATTCTTTCGATGTATGCGCTGATCAGCGTGTGTATCAAGAAGCCGGACTATGCGGCGGAGAGGCAGTATAAACTGATACTGGGCCTTTCTTTCCTGCCGGTGGTGGTGCTGTATCTGTATGTGGTGAAGCTGACTTTTGTGTATGACCCCACGCCGTTTGTGCTGGGATTTGTCCTGGCGAGTGTGGTGATCCTGATCTGGAGCAGGAAGGTCTACGACTTCGGCAGTCTGGCATCGGGCAGTCTGTTAGACAGCATGAGCGACGGCGTTATCGCGATCGACATTCACGAGCGGATCGTCAGCTATAACCCTGCGGCGGCAGGTATTTTTCCGGAGCTGAGCAGCCGTGTCATCGGAAGACATATCGAAGAGGTGAGTGATTTTCCGCGGGAACTGCTGGAGGAGGACGGGAAGGAAGAGTTCTGCCGCAACAACAGATATTATCACGGACATGCGGAGGAGATCCGGGACAGGTTCGGGGAGAAAAAGGGCTATGTCATCCTGATCCTCGATATGACGGATACGAAGAACTACATAGAAGAGATCACACAGGTACGGGAGCAGGCCGAGCAGGCGAATATAGCCAAGAGTGCGTTTTTGGCCAATATGTCGCATGAGATCCGGACGCCCATGAACGCGATCGTGGGACTGAGCGACATTATCATGGAGGAGAGCAAGGGACGCAAGGTATACGAGTATGTCTGTGACATCAAGGCGTCTGCTCATAACCTGTTGGCGCTGATCAACGATATACTGGATCTGTCCAAGGTAGAAGCGGGCAAAATGGAACTGGTTCCGGCGGAGTACCATGTCAAGTCGCTGGTCAAAGAAGTACTGAATATGATGGATATCGTGGCTTCACAGCATGGACTGATGGTGGAGAGCGAGTACGATATGACGATTCCCTGCTGCTATATGGGGGATGAGAGCAGGATCAAGCAGATTCTGGTGAACCTGCTGAACAATGCGTTGAAATTTACCAAGGAAGGGCAGGTTAAGATTTTCGTTTCGGGCAGGCCGGGAGAAGAGAAAGGGACGGAACGTCTGATCTTCAAGGTGCAGGATACCGGCTGCGGGATCCGCAAAGAAGACCTCGAGAGGATCTTTGAGAATTTCAAGCAGCTCGATTCCAAACGTAACAGGAGCGCGGAAGGAACGGGGCTTGGCCTTTCCATTACAAGGCGACTGGCCGAACTGATGCAGGGTACGGTCAGCGTAGAGAGCGTGTATGGTAAGGGTTCCACATTTACGGTGGAGATCATACAGAAGATCACGGACGAGAGACCCTTGTCGGAAGTGCCGGAGCGGGAGATCAAGACGGAGGAGCCTTTAGAGCCGTTTACGGCCAAAGATTATAAGGTGCTGGTGGTGGACGACAATCTGATCAACAGAAAGGTCGCAAGATCCTTCCTGCAGACCTACGGGCTGGAGATCACCGAAGCCGAAAGCGGAATGGAAGCGATAGAGCTTGTTCACAGGATACAGTTCGATCTGATTTTCATGGATCATATGATGCCTGTCATGGACGGAATGGAGGCGGTGCAGCGGATCCGTAACGACTGCGGCGAGAACGGCAGCCTGCCGCTTATCATCGCATTGACGGCCAACGCCATGGAAGGCGTACGGGAGAACTTCCTTGCGAACGGCTTTCAGGATTTTCTGGCAAAACCGCTTGACAGACGGGCCATGCATAAGATGCTTTTGAAATGGATTCCGGAAGACAGAAGGATGGCGGGCGGATCGTGGATTGAAAACCTGCAGTCCAATAACGATATATTCCGGAAGATCACGATCGAGGGCATTGATACGGATGAGGTGGCCGGGCATTATGCCGGCAGTCTGGAAGAATATAATGAGCTGTTAAAGCTGTATTGTCTGGACGGGAAACGCAAGCTGAAAGTCCTGCAGGAGCTTTGGGAAGACCAGGATTATGAAGGTTACGGTATTGAGGTGCACGCCTTAAAGAGCGCTTCCGCGAATGTAGGCGCGATGCGGCTTTCCAGCAGAGCCAAGGAACAGGAAAAAGCGGTGAACAGAGGGGATCTGGCCTTCGTGGACAGCCGTGTGACGAAACTTCTGGCAGAGTATGAAGAACAGCTTGCGAATATCGAGGCATATCTGCAGGAGAATCGGAAGCAGGAGAGTGCGGCGGTTGAGAAGCAGGAGATTGGCAGCAAAGAGCTGCGGCAGGAGATCGAGACAGCCCTGAGCAGTCTGGAAGATTTTCAGGCCAAGGAGTGTGCGCATAAGATAGAAGAGATCCTGGCATATCAGCTGGAGGCCGAGACGGAGGAAACGCTCGAGAAAGTCAAAGAGCAGCTCCAGTTATATGAAGATGAGGCGGCGGAACAGATGTTGCGTGAATTATTAGAAAAGATAGGATAGGGGGAAAGAACAGATGACATTTAAGTACAGAATACTGGCAGTGGATGATAACAGTATCAGTCTGGCGACGATCGAACAGGCTTTGAAGGAGAAATATGAGGTGACACCTTTAAATTCGGGGGTGCGTGCCCTGCAGTATTTGAAAAAGAACAAACCGGACCTGATCCTGCTGGATGTACGGATGGCATCGAAAGACGGCGTGGAGACGCTGCGTGAGATCCGTGAAATGGAAGACTGCCAGAATATTCCTGTGATCATGCTCACATCCCAGAATGATAAGCATACGGTTCTGGAGAGCTTTATGCTGGGGGCGGATAATTATATCCTCAAGCCCTTTAACGTAGAAGATCTGCATGAGAGGATCGAGAGCGTGCTGAGAAAAGCAGGCAGTAAGCAAAACACGGCGGGTGGCGCGACGTCGTGAGCTTAAGAGACAGAGACGGAAAGTGTGATGGAGCCGGCATTGAGCCGGCTCCTGTTTTTTTATTCCAGCTTGATGCAGAATGCAAAATAGCCCGTTCCGGTGTTGAACAGCAGACTGTAATCAAAGTACTGTGCATAAAAGATCTGTCGGAACTGTTCCGCCGTCATCAGGTGATTGCTCTCCAATTCGTAGTAAAAAGACAGATGACAGTGTTCGCCGACCTGGTCTGCGATATGCATGGAAAGCTGTCTGACGGTATTTTCAACCATCCGGTCTACCTTTTTTAACGGCATGCCAAGAATGGAGCTCACGGCACGCAGCACCAGGCTTTCTTCAAGAACGAGAAAGATCTGGACATGGTTTCCTTCTTTGGAGCGGTAAGTCAGCCGATCGATCATGCAGTTGCCGAAATCTTCTCCGCTGTAATGCTCGCTGACGATTTCCGGCTGTAACCGGAAGATTTCCCGTATGGCAAGCGTCAGTGCATCTTCCAGAGCAGTCATGGCTTCTCCGGTGTTATCCTTTTTCCATCTATTTGAAATTTTGCCTGTGATGGCGCGATCCTCGATCATGATGTGAGCAGTCAGCCATCCAAGGCAGATGCCGAGAAAATGCTGGATGGATTCCTGCGAATAGTCTGATTCCAACAGATCCTTTTCAAGAGCGGGCAGTGTCTTATACCGCATACCGTCATGCAGGCGCTTGTGTATTTCATATCCCTCGTAGTTGATTGACTTCATATAGGTTTCTTCGTCAGTAAAATGCTCTATGGCATAGGTTTTAAAGTATTTGATGCCTTCGGCACATGCCCATTGTCCGTTGTTTTCATCTTTGCTTACATGGATCAGTCTGCGGACGATCGAAAAAAGTTTCCGGTGTGCATTGTCGATGGAATCAACGCCGATGTTGAAATGATTGTTCCATTCTGCTTCTTTCGCCATTTCTGCTCCTTTATCGGTGTGGGAAGGCTAAGACGACAGTGCGTTACAGTTGGAGGCCGGTCAGGCTGTGAACTGTAATGACAGCGCTCCCACGACTGGCCGCCTGCGAAAATTGGATTGGGTCTCGCAGGCGGGTTTACTGATATATTGATATTATATGTCGGGATGTGACGAAAGGTGCCATATTGGGGGAGCAGAAGGAGAAAGCGTTACAAGTAGTCATGGCGGCAGTTTTGAACTGCCGCCAGCCATCTTGAGTAAACATTAACCGCATTGCTAATTTTTCAATCCACACTTATTTAAGTGACAGAAACATTTTACGCAATGTAAGGATAATTATCAAGTACTATTGATATTCTTCTTGACAATCTTATATTGAAGTATTAATCTATGTTTATAGGACAATTATAACTGCATTACTAATGAAGATATGTAATGCTATATCATACATTACTCAAGATAATACAGGGAAACCAGAGGAAGAACCCCATATGATTGCTCATATTTCAGAAGACGGACTTAACAGAAAAGAATCCGTGGCAGAACATACGAAGAAGACCGTATTTTTATGCGGAGAAAAAGGAAGGCGGTGCGGACTTGCTAGGGTCATGGCCCTGTGTGCCATTTACCATGATATGGGTAAAGAGAAGGACATCTTCAGCACATATATTCTCGCGGATGAAAAGGTAAGGCGCAAGCTTAAAGGAACCATCAGTCATGCATCGACGGGAGCGAAATATATTTACGAGCGGTATCATGGCAGCCTTGGCGATGTGAAAGGCAGTGCCAAAATTATGGTCGAGATGATTTCCTATGCGATCGCGGCGCACCATGGCATGTTTGATTGTGTAGACGCAGATCATAATGACATCTTTTCTGCAAAATTAAATAAGGTTGATGATTATGATGAAGCATACCGCAATGCAAAACAGGATTATTTGAGTGAATATGACGAAGAA
>VSOD01000190.1 GCA_009774655.1 Lachnospiraceae bacterium | reverse complement strand
TCCCAGAGGCCTTCTAAAGTAATCTACGACAGAGCCGGATCCTCTGTTGCGCTGGCGCAGCCCGGGGATTTTGACTGGGAAAGGATACTGGAAGGCGCAGACTGGTTTCATTTCACAGGAATCACGCCTGCCCTTGGCGGCTGTCTGCCGCGGATATGCCGGGAAGCCTGTGAGGCGGCAAAGAAAAAGCAGGTTACGATAAGCTGTGATCTGAATTACAGGAAAAAACTGTGGAGCAGGCAGGAGGCCTGTAGAGTGATGGGAGAACTGATGCCGTTTGTGGATGTGTGTATTGCCAATGAGGAGGATCTGTCTGATGTGTTTGGAATTCATGCAGGAGATTCGGATATTGAAGGGGGTAGTCTGGATTCGGAAGGATATAGAAAGGCAGCGCAGGAAGTGGCGGAGCGTTTCCGGATTTCTCATGTAGCAGTCACATTACGTAAAAGTCTGTCAGCCAGCAGAAATCTGTGGTCGGGGATGCTGTATGGGGAAGGGAAGGCATATTTTTCGAGAGAGTATGATATGCAGATCGTAGATCGGGTAGGCGGCGGAGATTCCTTTGCGGCAGGTCTGATCTATGCGCTTCATAATGACTATGAACCGCAAAGAGCGGTGGAATTTGCGGCCGCGGCTTCGTGTTTGAAGCATACGATAGAGCATGATTTTAATCTGGTCTCTCTGGCGGAAGTAGAGACTCTGGCAGCCGGAAACACCTCAGGCAGGGTGCAGCGATAAAATTGCACTCGGGAGCAGTTTTTTGTTTCCGGCTCTTGCAGGAGCCATATACGGAAGCATCTGCAAGGCAGAAAACGAAATTTCAAATGTCGTTAATTTATAGAAAGGAACACGCGATGATATGAAGATACACCACATAAAGATGTATAAGGTGCCTCCCAGATGGCTTTTTCTTAAGATCGTAACAGACAGCGGGCTGGAAGGCTGGGGGGAACCGATTATTGAAGGGCGGGCCGATACGGTAAGAACAGCAGTGGAAGAATTTGCCGGTTACTTGATCGGTAAAGATCCATTTATGATCGAAGATCATTGGCAGGCCATGTATCGAGGCGGTTTTTACCGTGGCGGACCTGAAGTGATGAGCGCCATTGCCGGGATCGATCAGGCACTGTGGGATATAAAGGGAAAGTTCTATCAGGCTCCGGTCTATGAACTGTTGGGAGGGGCCTGCAGGGAAAAGATCAGAGTGTATCGCTGGATTGGCGGGGACCGGCCTTCGGCTGTCAGAGAAGCGGCACTGGAGGCTCATAAGCAGGGATACTCGGCGGTTAAAATGAATGCTACGGAGGAGATGCACTATATCGATCATTTCAGCAAGATTGAGGCAGTGTGTGAGAGGGTGGCGGCGATTCGGGATGCGCTGGGCGGTCAGATGGATATTGCGGTGGACTTTCACGGCAGAGTACATAAATCTATGGCAAAGGTACTGGCGAAGGAATTGGAGCAGTTTCATCTGATGTTTCTGGAAGAACCGGTTTTAAGCCAGAATAATGAAGCGCTGCGGGAGATCGCCAGGGTTACGGCAACCCCTGTTGCCACCGGAGAAAGAATGTTCTCACGCTGGGAGTTCAAGCAGCTTTTGCAGGACGGCTGTGTAGATGTTATACAGCCGGATCTTTCTCATGCGGGTGGAATCTCGGAATGCAGGAAGATAGCGTCCATGGCGGAAGCATATGATGTAGCCGTAGCTCCGCATTGTCCTTTAGGGCCTGTAGCACTGGGCAGCTGTATTCAATTGGATACCTGTACGCCAAATGTCTTTATTCAGGAACAAAGCCTTGGCATTCATTACAATAAAGGCGGTGATCTCCTGGATTATATTTCCAACCCTGAGATATACCGTTATCATCAGGGATTTATAGAACTGATCAGAGAGCCGGGACTTGGCGTACAGGTTAATGAAGAGCGGCTGGCCGAAGCAGAGAAAGGATGTAAGACATGGAAGAATCCTGTCTGGCGCAATGATGACGGGACGATCGCTGAGTGGTAGGAAAGGATGCTCTTCTTCTGACAATGTTGGAAATATCCGAAAAGAACAGTAGCGCAGCGGGCAATTTATGGTACAATATAAACTGCGTAAAAAAGATCTGTCCTCTCTGCTTCCAGATGAGAAACCTGCAGGTAACGCAGCCGGGGAAACAAGACCGCAGGAATCAAAATCTATTACAGACAGAAGCAGCGATACAGCGGCAGAAAACAAGGAGAAATGACAGCATGGCGACGATTAAAGAGATTGCCGAAAAGGCGGGGGTATCGATCGGGACGGTTGACCGCGTTCTGCACAACCGGGGTATGGTGAATGCACAGACAAAAGAGCGTGTAGAGACCGTTATGAAGGAATTGAACTACAGGCCCAATCAGGTAGCGCAGGGATTGGCGGTGATGAAGAAGAAACTGAAGATCGGTTTTTTTATTCCTGGTGCGGAATACCATCCCTATTTCCAGCATGTGGCCCGGGCGGCACAGAAGAAGGCGAAGGAGCTGGCGCAATACGGTGTGCAGGTGAATTTCTATCCGGTGGGAAAAAGCAGGGAACTTTCTTTTTCCAGGGGATCGGCATACTGGCATATGCTGCGGGAGCTGGACGGGATCGTGACTCTGGGCCTGGATACGCCGGAAATACGGGCTTATATGGGAGAGGCGCGAAGACTTGAGATACCGGTGGTTTTTTATAATACTTATGTGGCGGCTCAGGAATTTCTCGCATACGTGGGATGCGACTATGAGCAGTCCGGCAGACTGGCGGCAGGTCTTGCCGAGCTTGTCGGTGGTGTGGAAGCCAGAGTGTGCATTTATTCGGAGGGCAGTGAGGCGGTAACCAGCCACAGGGAGCGTATAAAGGGCTTTTACAGGGAAGTGGAGGAGTGGTATCCGGGGATGAAGATTCTGGATATTTGTCAGATTGACGAAGAACAGGAGCAGAACGAGGCTTCGGTACGGGAAATGTTTCGCAGGTATCCGGATGTGAACGTGGTTTATGTGGTGAATCCAAGAGATTATGAGATTTGCCGGACAGTTGCAAAGATGGATGCGAAGGGACAGGTGAAGATCATCACCAATGATCTTGTGGAGGATCTGGAAGAACTGATGAGGCAGGGCAGTGTTTCGGCTACGATCTGTCAGGAGCCGGAGAAGCAGGGGGAGCAGTCTCTGGAGATACTGTTTCAGTATCTTGCCTATGGTACGCTTCCGAAAGAGAAGATGTGTTACACAGACCTGAGTATACATATTGCACAAAATCTCTGAAAATGAACGGATCAGGATTCCGCCGGAAATCATTTGTGCAAAATCCCGACAAAGCTGACGGCCGTGCACGTTAACGGAAGAGTGGCGAAGAAGACAGAGTCCAGCCGGGAAAAACAAAGATTGTGCACTATAACGAAAAATATACTTTCACACAGAAAACGGATTGACATTTTCACCAATCCGTTTTTATAATGAGACAACCGTTAACGTACACGGAAATATCACGAAGATATTTCCGGGCAAAATAATCGGGCAGAAGTATAAAATTTAACCAAAATCGAAAGGAGCAGGTACATGAGAGCAACCAAAGAATATCGTCTTTCCATGACAAATGAAGCGCAGAAACTGGTGGACAAGTTGACGCTGGAGCAGAAAGTATGGCTGATGAGTGGGAATATCGATCTTACCACTACCTCGGCAGAGGCGCTGGCGGCCCTTGCAGAAGCGATGGAGAGTGAAGAGAACCATTATAATGTGACGCCTTACGCGGCGGGCGGTCTGGAGGAATACAACCTGCCGCCGATGCTGTTTGCGGACGGCCCGCGGGGCGTAGTATGCGGCAACTGGCAGACTACGTGCTTCCCGGTTTCCATGGCAAGGGGAGCTACCTTTGACACGGCTCTGGAGGAGAAGGTGGGACACTGCATCGGCAAAGAAGTGCGGGCTTTTGGCGGCAATCTTTTTGCGGGAGTATGCATCAATATGCCTTATAATCCGGGCTGGGGCAGAAGCCAGGAGACTTACGGGGAAGAGACATATCAGATCGGCCAGATGGGAGCCGCACTGGTGCGGGGCGTGCAGGATGAGGATATCATGGCGTGCGTGAAGCACTATGCCTTCAATGACATGGAAAATGCGCGTTTCAAGTGCAGCGTTACCTGTGACCAGCGGACAGAGCAGGAGGTATATCTGCCGCACTTTAAGGACTGTGTGGACGCAGGGGCGGCCAGTATCATGAGTTCTTATAACCGGTATAACGGCGTGCACTGCGGCCATCACAACTATCTGCTGCGTCAGGTATTGAAGAAAGAATGGGATTTCGACGGCTTCGTGATGTCCGATTTCTGCTGGGGCGTCCGGGATACGGTGGAGGCGGCCAACGGCGGTCAGGATATGGAGATGATGTGGACGCAGTTTTTCGGGAAGCGTCTGGTGCAGGCGGTACAGGACGGCTTCGTGCCGGAGGAGCGTATCAATGAGGCGGCGCTGCGTATCGTGCGGACAATCCTTGCTTTTGATAAAGATCACAAAGAATACGACATGTCTGTGGTGGGCTGTGCGGAGCATATCGCGGTGGCGAAGGAAGCGGCGCAGAAGGGCATCACCCTGATCAAGAATGAAAACGTACTTCCGCTGAAAAAGAGCGAGACGAAGAAGATTGCCCTGATCGGTAAGCTGGCAGACACGGCGGTTATCGGCGACCATGGTTCCAGCTGGGTGCGCCCGCCTTACGTGGTAACGCCAAGAGAAGGGCTGGAGAAGGCGAACCCGGACTGTGAAGTGCTGTTCCATGACGGCGTCGATGTGGAGAGTGCGAAGAAACTGGCGGCCAGCGTCGATGCGGTCATCTTTGTGGTGGGCTATGACCATGACGACGAAGGTGAATTTATCTCCGAGAATGAGGCGGAGAACTATACAGGTTCCATGGGCGGCGACCGGAAGTCAGGCCTTGGGCTGCACAAAGAAGACATTGAGCTGGTGAAGCAGGCAGGCCCGGTGAATGAGAAGTCTGCGGTTGTCCTCGTGGGCGGCAATATGATCATGATGACAGAGTGGTATGACTGTGTGAATGCCGTGATCATGGCTTATTATCCCGGAATGGAGGGCGGCACCGCGCTGGCGGAGATCCTTTACGGGGATGTGAATCCGTCGGGTAAGCTCCCCTATGTGGTTCCTTATGCGGAAGAGGATCTGCCGCATGTGGACTGGGAGGCAACAGACCAGTACTATGAATATTACCACGGCTATACCCGTCTGGAGAAAAACGGCGTGAAGCCTCTGGTCCCTTACGGTTTCGGTTTAAGCTACACCACTTTTGATATTTCTGACCCGAAGGCAGCAGTGGAAGGAGATTGTCTGAAAGTGACGGCTAGGGTTAAGAATACCGGTGACAGGGATGGCGACGAGGTAGTGCAGCTCTATGTGGGCTTCCAGAATTCCGCAGTAGACAGGCCGGTGAAACAGCTGCGCGGCTTTAGCCGCGTATCCTTGAAGGCGGGTGAAGAGAAGACGGTGGAGATCGTCACGCCTGTTGAAAAGCTGAAATGGTATAATCCGGTTTACCGCGAGTGGCAGTTAGAGCATATGGATTATCCGATCTATGTAGGTTCCAGCTCTGCACAGGAAGATCTCACAGAGACGGTGATCAGCCTGTAGGGCGGCAATAGAGCCTGCCTTAATACAGGCAGTGCAGCCGATAGATATAAGTACCATATACAGCACTATATAAAGTGGCTTATCGCATTCAGGCAGGTTGAGAATGGACACACCCGAATCGGCCCGGCGGTTGGTTTTCGTCATATGCTGTAAAAAATAAAAATACTATAATAATTTCATAAAATATTTGTATGCATCTGCCGGACGGCAGCGGATGTGCCGGCGCTAAGAAAGGAGTCAGAAAACGCATGGGAGACAAAAGATATTTGAAATGGTATAACAAGATAGGCTACGGCTCGGGAGATCTGGCCGCGAACTGTATCTATGGACTGCTGACCAGCTTTGTGCTGATCTATCTGACAGATACGGTAGGGCTGAATGCCGGGATCGTCGGCACGCTGATCATGTTTTCGAAGTTTGCGGACGGTATCACGGACGTATTCTTCGGCAATCTGATCGACAAGACACACACGAAGCTGGGTAAGGCGCGTCCCTGGATGCTCTGGTCACAGATCGGCAACTGTATTCTGCTGGTAGCGGTTTTTGCGATTCCGGAAAGTCTGGGTGAAACGGCTAAATATGCCTATTTCTTCATCACCTACACACTGTTGAACGCAATCTTCTACACGGCCAATAATATCGCCTATGCGTCGCTCACTTCCCTGATCACGAAGAACGGCAATGAGCGTGTGCAGATGGGTTCCATCCGTTTTATGTTCTCTCTGGCGACAAACCTGACAGTGGCTTCGGTCACGGTAGGACTGGTGGGCAAGTTCGGCGGTGGGGCAACAGGATGGAGAACGGTGGCCTTTCTCTATGCGGTGATCGCTCTGATCGTGAATACGATCTCCGTTTTCTCGGTAAAAGAGCTGTCGGAGGAAGAATTGACAGAGGGCGTAGAAGTTACGGAATCAGAGCCGCAGGAGAAGATTTCCTTCGGAGAATCCCTGAAACTCCTGATTGCCAATAAATATTTCCTGATGATCGCGGCTTTCTACATTTTGATGTATATTCAGACAGGTATCGCCGGTATCGGTATCTATTACATGACTTATGTGATCGGTAATCCGGCAATGCTGGGAACTTTCTCTATGGCGCAGATGCTGCCGATGGTTATCGGCCTGGCGTTTACACCGGCGCTGGTAAAGAGGTTCAAAGGCATGTACAAGGTTAACCTTTACGGCTATGTGATGGCAGGTATATTCCGCATCGGCTTTATCATCGGCGGCTATCTGGGGATCATCCCGCTGATGCTCATCAGTTCTGCGCTGGCAGGCCTGTGCACCAGCCCGGTTACGGGAGATATCAACGCGGTGATCTCGGCTGCTTCCGAGTACACGGTGCGCACCAAGGGCAAGCATATTGAAGGAGCCATGTTCTCCTGCTCTTCACTGGGAATCAAGGTGGGAGGCGGCCTCGGCTCGGCGATCTCCGGTATGCTTCTGGAAGCCAGCGGTTACGTGCCGAACGCGGCGCAGCAGTCGGCGTCCACGCTCAACATGCTGAACTTCATGTATCTGTGGTTCCCGATGATCTCGATCATCCTGATCAGTATTATCATGTATAATCTGAAGGTTGAGAAGGCCAATGCGGACTGGGATGCAGAGCATGGTGTGCGATAGAACGATATCGGTGAAAATCATAAGGAAAAGATACTTGTGAAGAAAGTAACCGTAGTTGTGGCATTAGACCTCGGTACGGGCAAAAAATCCTGACAATGAAAGTGAATAGAGAACTATCAGATATAGTGGTAGATTATAGGGATACTTGAATGAGAGTGTCCCTATTTTTATGTAGGGCATTCCATAGTGGGATGCTCTTTTCAATTCAATTTTAAAAGGAGGAACAGAAAAATGTCAAATACAGCGTTAAGGGCAGGGTAAGGATATTTGATGAAGTCGGGGAAGCTGCCGGGGAAAACGCAAAAAAGGTACAGCGGTATATCTGGCTTTCCCGACTGTCGGATGAACTTCTTGCTTTGGTGGATGGTAAAAAGCTCGGTTTCTCACAGGGCGTTGACATTTCCTTTCTGGCGGAGGAAGCGCAGCAGTGGGTACAGGCTGTCATGGAGGAAAAAGGCTGTAACGTCAGCATGGTGCAGTCGGCAAAAATAAAAGAGTATCCCCTGTTATCAAGCCGTTTTCAGAAAAGCTTGGATTTTTGGAAATGTGCATAACAGGCTATGGAATCATGGATAACTCTATTCACAGCACATGGAAAAGCTAAAGAGCAGCTTTCCCACGTCCTGCAAACAGAGTTACCCACAATTCCATAAGACAGCCAGTTATACACATTACCAGCAATGCCGGCTACTACGGAATCCCCCTCATTCCTACCTGGAAGATATTAAAACTTGATTTGAGATAGAAAAGATATGCTATAATTCTTCTGCAAAACAAAAAATTTTATTTTTTTACAACCAAAATGACAAAATCCGTACTTAGTATAGT
>VSOD01000019.1 GCA_009774655.1 Lachnospiraceae bacterium | reverse complement strand
TTAACGACATTAGAAATTTCGTTTTCGGCCTTGCAGGAGCTACCGTATATGGCTTCTGCAAGAGCCGGAAACAGAAAGTTGTTATGTCGTTTACTATATGTTCAAACGGCATACAGTACCGTTTCCGCCGAATAATTGCTGTAGTGCCTGATATATAATCTGTACTCCGGCACCAGACTTTTTACATAATAAGGAATCCGCCAGTAATCTTCCTTCTTATGATAAAGGCAGACCGCGAGTTTCGGCCTGTTTTCTGTGATGATCCGCTTCGCTCCCTGCAAAGCCTCCAGTTCGGCTCCTTCCACATCCAGCTTGATAAACGTAACCTGCTCCCTTTTCTCAACAACGGAATCCAGAGAAACCGCTTTCACCTGACACCGGCCGCCGCCTTCCCCCACCGCCTCTGCCAGATGTGCTCCGGCCGTTCCCGCATTCTCCCAGGTTAACGCCGCCGGTTCATGCCACAATCCGGCATTGACCAGCGTTATGTTGTGCCAGCCGCCATGTGCTGTCTTCTTTTTACAGGTCAAATAGTTGTTCCGGTCCGGCTCAAAGGCATACACGCTCCGGCACTTCTTCCCCTCTTCTTCCAGTCTCTCCATCAGGATCCGTGTCGTTTCCAGATCAAAACATCCCCCATCGACAAAGACCTCCTGCTCCGCAAACTCCAGAAATCCGCCGCGGTCAAAATACTGATCCTGCCGGAAACACTTGCCGTACAGGTTTGCGTCCTCTACGTATCTGCAGCCGCATTTTGACAGTTCCACCCGTATCTCTTCCGCATGATAAGAGGAAGTGATCAGAAACACGCACTGGTCAGTGTTTTCCCGTTCAACAACATACCGCAGAGAAACAATCGGTGTTTTCCCTGCAAAAGCGCCCTGCTTCTTCTCATCGGAATCAACAATATACGCCATTTCCAAGTGCTCCGCGCAAAGATCCCGGTATAGCTTTTTGGCCCTGTACCCATAGCCGAAAAGAATGATCTTCTTACCGTATGCTCTCAGCTTTCGATACAGCTCCTGTTCCTTGCCGCCATAGTAAACATTGTCGGCGTACTGCGGTATGCTCCTGACTATATTTTCAATGTATTTCCACTCACCGCTCTCGGCATATTTCCTTCTGTTTTCAAATAGATATCTGGATTCTTCATCGCATAACTGCCCGTAGATCCACTGCACCTTATCCTGTTCTGCGTTCATCCCTGTTACCTCCATACGGAATATTTGGGCAGCGTGTGCCGAACACATCCCCCAAAGTTTCCGTTCTGCGCGCACTCTGCTGTCTGCTCACGAAAATAAAAATTTCATAACCGCCTCTTCCCCGTAGATGCCTTCCCCGTAGACAGAAATCTGCTCTGCGCTGATCCCCGCGCCGGCAAGCTGCACGGACAATTCCTCTACATGACATTGATTGGCGATCATATAACAGGCTTTGGGGTACTGCCTGACTGCACGTTCCACGCTCATCACCGCCATGCCCTCCACAATCTGCCCCTGGACGGCAGGAGCATTATCACAGACGGCACGGATATTTCCTGTCCCCAGCTTTCCGCACAGCTTCAAAAGGGCCCTGCCCCGCGCTCCCGCACAGACCACCACGATCTGTGCCGCCTTTTCCACCAGCTGCAGGAATGCCTCCGTATCGTTTCTTCTTCTCTCTTCCGCCTCGTTAAAAATATCTTCCTGTATCTGGTTCCCCCGCCATAATCGCAGCATCCTGTCCTTTTCAGGAATCCGAAACGCCAGAACTTCCTCCCGAAATTCCAGCATTTCATCCTGCACAAGGCCTGCCAGAAACCGTCTCCTGCCCTCCGGCCGCAGCCTGTTGTAATTCCACAGATAGGAGTGGAATTTCATCGCCATATAGAAGCTGCGGCATACTTCGTCCATAAACCCTCTGCTTTTCATCTGCTCCCAGATCCATGCATATTCGGCAATGATCACGCTGTGCTTGTCCTGCGAACGCACCGACGCTCCCGTGCCGCCCTGCCTGTAGCGGTAAAAACAGTCTTCCACGAACATCACCCGCTCCGCTTCCAGTGAACACAACAGGGCAAATCCCGTATCCTGATAGGAAGCCCCGGGCGTCTCATGAAACCGGATCTTTCGCTCCAGCACAAATTCCCGCCGGTAGATGCCCGACCAGATATTGCCGTGGTCGCCGTAGACCAGCGCCCGGGGCGTTTCTTTTAACAGGATCACCCGTCCGAAAATATCGCCGGCCTGTCCCCAGTAGCTTCGCTCCCACTTCCGGTAATGACGCCGGCCCCGGTAATCCACGAACTTATAGAAATTGGATTTCACATAATCCAGACGGTTGCCGTGGGCGGCATCGTACAGTTTCTCAAACATATCCTCCGCGACGTAATCATCCGGTTCCACAATGCCTATGTACTCCCCGCCTGCCGCCTCTATCCCTGCATTCATCTGGAAACCGTAGCTTTTCCGCTCCGACTGCAGATAACGGATCCGGTTATCCAGCGCAGCATATTCCTCCAGGATCGCAGCCGTCCCGTCCGTCGAACCGGCATCCACACAGAGAATCTCCAGCTCCGGCAGCGTCTGCCTCCTGACGCTGTCAAGGCACTCCCTGATCTGGCCGACGGCATTGAGAGAAGGGATGATCACCGATACTTTGACATTGTGTCCTGCCGGATCCGGGCAGCCGGCGGCATCCGCTCCGCTCCCGGATACCGGCCGCTTTCGGGAATCTGGTGACTTTCTGTGGTCATCCGGCCTGCTCTCCCCGCCGTTTCCCTGCGCCTTCGGCAAAACGCCTTCCCCCATGCCCAGCTTCCACTGAAACGCAATCTGCACGTTCCAGGCCACATACCGTTCCAGCTGCTTTCTCAAGATCCCGTCTTCCTGCGCAAACAGCCTGCGCATATAGCAGTAGAAATAGTTGATCTTCGCCAGATACAGCTCGTCTCTGGCGCGCACCAGCCCTTCGGCCCGCTGACAGTAATAATACGCCCTGCTGTCAACAAAGACCGCCGTGATATCCTGCATAAGACAGGTCCACACCAGCGCCCGGTCCTCGTCGTATTGGATCCTGTCGTCAATCTTTTCCATGGAACGGACTGCCAGCTCTCTCCGGTACAATTTGGCAAACAGATAGGGCAAAATGCCGTACCGGCAGTCTTCATAATCAAAAAACAGCTTCTTCACCGCATCCCCGGGATTGGTATAAACCCCCGGAGCGATCAGGTTTCTCCGCTCTTCCTCCCGTCCGCCTGCACGGATCTTCAACACATTGGAAACGACCAGATCCGCACGATGCTTCTGTGCCTGCTCATACAGCAGGGCGGCCAGATCGGTTCCGATCCAGTCATCGGAATCCACGAACATCACATACTCTCCTCTGCAGGCTTTTACCCCGGCTTTCCTCGCCGCAGTATTCCCGCGGTTTTCCTGACTGATGAGAACGATACGGGGATCTTTCTTCGCATAGGCTTCACAGATCTGCAGGGAATCGTCCGTAGAGCCATCGTCCACCAGAATGATCTCCAGATCCCTGCAGCTCTGGTTTAGAACGCTTTCGATACAGCGCGGCAGATATGCGGCCGTGTTGTAGAAAGGTATGATGACGGAAATCCTGTGCCGGCGCTCCAGCCGGGACAACAGAAACGCCGCCGCCCTTTCGCTGGCGTGCCCGTCCTCATGCACACCGTACTGTTCCAGAAAAAGGGCGGTCTTCTTCCGACAGGCACCCTCATCAAACCGCTCGATCGCGGCGGCCAATTCCTCGTTCGTCTGTGCCACCGGAAACGGCAGCGCATCGTAGTCTATGTAAAACGTCCGCTCCTTTTCCAGATACGCTTCCCTGTCAGGTGCAAACAGCAGCGCCGCTTTCCCCACAAATGCCGCCTCAAACAGAATACTCGAATAATCGGAAATAAGTATATCGCAGGCGGCCACAAGCTCCTGACTGTCCTCGTACCCGCTCACATCAATCACCGAGACGCTATGCGCCCTGTCTTCTCTGTTTTTCAGATACAAAAGAGAGGGATGCCCTCTGAACAAAATCTTCCATTTCCCGCCAAAACGCCGCTCCAGCTGTTTTAAAAGTTTCGTAAAATCTAATCCCTGCACTGTCCTTTTCTGCTTTTTTTCCTGATCGAAGCGAAAAGTCGGCGCATATAACAGCGTGTGGATGTCTGCCGCAATGTGGTATCTGGCATAAACCTTATTTCGATTGACAGAGTTACAACCATTCCCCTTGTCAAATAAAGCGTCCGTCCTCGGCGAACCGACAAAAACAAACGCTCCTTCACAGGCAAACCCGCTTTTGCATGTCTGCAGGTCAAAATCGCTTCCCACAAAGAAGTAATCCGCGATCTTGCCGTTCTGCCGCACCAGTTGTCGTGCGTGTTCCGTATCTGTTGTCGATGGGTCGTCCAGAAAGAATTTCTTCAACGTTATACTCGGCCAGTGCTTTGTCTGAATATAAATCTGCCCTTCCCGCTTCCGTATAAATGCCGGCACAAGAATATCAAACACCCAGATGCCGGCTGTTTCCATCTCATAAATATATTTCTTCCAATTCCTGATCAGGACCGGCCGCACCCCTTCGGGTACTTTGATCCGCAGATCCTCCACCAGCCAGACGATATCCAGATCGTTTCGACGGTTGCTGTCGGCTTTCCTGTCACTGCTCTGCCTGCTGCCGCCCTCCCTGTCACCGGCTTTTCCGCTGCCGGCCTTGTTTGCATTCCTTTCTCCGATATCGCTTTGCCTGATCAGCTCCTTCGTTATGTATCTTGCATGGCCGCCATACCTGCCGATCATGCATACGATCTTATTTTCCGCAATGGGCAGACTGCAGCATTTATCTGCATATGCTTTTCTCTGCTCCTGCAGATCCGGCTGTTCTCCGGTACATTTTGCGGTGTGCTTTGCGTTATGTTTTGCGGTGTGCTTTCCAATCTGCTTTCCGTCAATCTGCTTTCCCTCATACGCCCGGGCATCTCCATTCTGAAAACGAATTCTCGCATCGGCTTCCATCAAAAGCAGGACAAAACATTGCAGACGATAAGACGCCATTTCCCGGGCAATCTCTTCATACGCATTGACGGCAGTGATCAAAATAATCGTTTTCTCCGGATCAAGCGACGGAAGAATACCGTCATCATAAATCGGAATCCGTTCACAGGCTGTATCCACTGCTTCCGGCAGATAGTCCCCCAGACAAAATCCCTGCAGACCGATATAGCTGTCGATCGCTCCACAGAGTTTTACCTTATCACCGTATTTTTCTATAAAGTAACCGGCGGCATTTCCCAGTCCATAGAGATAGACATCTCTTCCGGCCGCCTTGTTCCGGAATGCGGCCCATGTCTGTTCCCCGTCAAACTTATAATCTGAAATATGCTTATTATGGGCCATCGCTTCCTGTATCATATCCATGAATGTCCAGTCTCCCCTGTCTGAAATATGAAAATTCATAAGTAACCAAAAAACCAAAAAAACTGATGTAAAGTGTGACATTTTCATACTTTACACCAGATTTTCCGCAGTTTATTTCATATTCGTTTCCATCAGGATCCATGCTGCACAGCAGGTGTGCGTGGATATTTAGCGACTGCCGCGAGGGTCAAATACTCCGCAGCCTGCTGCGCTGGAATTTTGATGCCCCGTCAGCCTGCTGCCGGGGCTTTTACTGCGCCGCCAGCCTGACCATACATTCCTTGCCGCAAAACGCAATGCCGTATCGGCTGATCACACTGTAGTTATCATCGAGCAGCTCCTTTTCATAATGCCGCTCCTCGATCTGCTCCAGTGCTTCATCCGCCTTTGCCTCCAGTTCGCCCAGCTTCTTTGTCACTTTAAATTCTATGATAAAAGCCTCCTTCCGTCTCGATACCGGTTTCACGAAAAGATCACATCTGCCCTTGCCGGACTCCCGATTGGACTTGGTGATATACCCTTTGATCCCGGTGAGCAGACCGGCGACCAGTCCATGATAGTAATTCTCATGCTCATCCATGGAGCTGATGGTCTCCAGCATAATATCATTCAGCTCTGCTTCAAATGTTTCCACATCCTTTTGTAGCAAGGCGTTGTGAAGCCTGCTCATATCACGCTGCTTTATTTTCGTCTGAAACCATGCACTCACCTTGGTATAGAAAATATAGCGCACTTCCCTGTTGGGAATCCGAAATGTCAGATACCGGATGTCATTTTCACAGATCCGCTCACTGACCTTCCGGAAATAACCTGTGAAGAACATGAAATTCCACAGATTGTCCATGCTTTCATACACCTCAGCATAGGTAATATCTTCATGAACGGGCTTCTCAATCACACCGCCGTCGATCAGCTGTTCAATTTCCGCCTTTACGCTTTCATCCGCCAACTCGATCAGCTCCCGCACAATACTGTTTGATGAAGTGTTGGCCCAGTACGCAACAGGATAACAGTTTTCGTTCGCCTGTAAATCCTTAATATATCTGACCACACTCCACGGATTGTAGACATTTGTATTTCCGAACAGATATCCGTTGTACCACGCTTTCACCGTCTCGTATTTTTCAGAAAGAGCAAAATCATCACACAGTTTCCTGACTTCGCAGTCTGTAAATCCAAAGTATTCATGATAGCTGTCATTTAAAATCGAAATAACTTCTAAATTATTCAACCCGGTAAAAATACTCTCCTTGCTGATCCTGAGACAGCCTGAAATGACTGCAAACTCCAGACCGGCATTTGTTTTCAGCACATTCTCAAAAAGCGCCCGGATAAAATCAATCATCTCGTCATAAAATCCACACAGAAAAGCATTTTCCAACGGCACATCATATTCGTCGATCAGCAGGACAGCTCTTTTTCCATAATAGTAAGAAAGACAGTGTGAGAGAAACTGCAGCGAACCTTTAAAAATATCCATATCCGCATGGCCGCTCAGAATACTCTTATACCGCTCCTTCATCTCATCCGGCAGATCCGAATCCAGCACATAGCTATGCCGTTCAAACTCCATGCCGATCTGCATGGTGATCTGTCTGTATGCACTCGCGAAGGTAGACTGTCTGCCTGCTTTCAGCGTCAGTGTGATCACCGGATACGCTCCCATATGCGACAGATAGCTTTCCCCCGCCTGCATGATGTTCAGGCCTTCAAAAAGTCCCCTGTTATCCATGGGTTCGCCTTTTATCGTATGCATGTCTTCAAGAAAATACCGCAGCATACTCATATTCAATGTCTTACCAAAGCGTCTGGGACGTGTGAAAAGATTGACCTCCCCTTTCCTGTCGATCAAATCCCGAATAAAGGCCGTCTTATCAACATAATAATATCCATGCTCGATCAGTTTCCTAAAATCGTCAACCCCTATGGGCAGTGGTTTATAGCGCATATCCTCTTCTCCGCATAACGAATCTTCGTGTTTCTATCAACAGCGTAACACACATCCAATCTGATGTAAAGTATGAAATTGTCAAGGTGCGTCTTAAATACACAGTTTATGTGCCTCACTCCGGATAGTAACGGCTGATCGCCTGCAGATCCAATTCCACAGTTTTGTAATGATACTCTGCCAGTTCATCCATGATTTCCTTTTTCTTTGCCTCGCTCACGCCTAAGATCACCCCAAACGCCCGGCCGGCTTCCAGTTCCGATAATGCCCGCACCGGCAGGCCGTGCAGGCGGGCAGGATTCCCCGACCTGTCTGTGACCAGAACCGCCTCCAGCCTTTCCGTCAATCCCAAATCTGCCAGAATCCTTAAACGATACCTCGCGATTTCCCCTGCCCCATAAAAATAAACCGGCAGATTTCCGACCCCGTCCAGTACAGCTCCATAGATTCCCGCATAGTATCTCTTTTTCGCAGTCGTATATGCCTCCCATGTCAGCAGATTCCGGAACCATTTCCGGCAGCGGCCTGCATCCTGCTGCCTGCACAGCGCTGACAGTGCGGCAATACACCGGTCATTTCCCGTTCCACGCAGATTGTCGGCCGCCAGACTGCTGCGCTGTGAATCTTCTATCGTGATATCTTTTTGAGAAGGCTTCGTGTAAACAACCGGAATGTCATCCATGATCTGATTGTATTTCAGCCAAAGGTCATCCTGATCCCGCGCCATCTTCATGATCGTCTCCTGATCAAACCAGCGCTCATGGTGCACCGCCGGATAGCAGATGCCGCCGTTACCGATGGCACATAGATCCATTCTCGGCGCATCCGCATATTCTTCCAGACAGTTTTCCCTTTCCCATCTGCGATAGGGTTCCAGTCCGCCCTCCCTTCTGAACAGGATCCTCACATTTCTCGCCGATACCGCACCGGGGAACCGCTTATGACCTGCGATCAGTTCGCCGATCATGGTCTTTGCATACAATGTGTCGTCATCCACCGTAATGACAACGGCATCTTTATATTCCTGCAGCGCATAATAATATTTCTTATGGGATTTCAGATTGCCAGACACCCACGCAACCCGAAACCCGCCACGCCCGATCAGTGCTTTTAATGACGACGGAAGACTCTCTTCTGCTCCCGGAAACTCTTCCAGGCTTAAATACAGCACGATTTCCTCCGCTTTCACAGACTGCCGGCACAAGCTCTCAATTACCTTATGTACGCTGTTTATCCTGGACGGATAAGATGTGAGTGAAACGACGATCTTCATACCACATCCTTCCTCTCCAGCAGCATGGCAAGAAGGTCTGTAACAACAGCCCCTGTATGTCTTACC
Organism: Lachnospiraceae bacterium; assembly: GCA_009774655.1. Classification (GTDB taxonomy): domain Bacteria; phylum Bacillota; class Clostridia; order Lachnospirales; family Lachnospiraceae; genus UBA3282. The sequence goes on along the minus strand of VSOD01000019.1, from coordinate 12,613 downwards.
ATGCCGCTCACTTCCTGCTCTAACTGCTTCGAGGTGACAAGAATATGATCCACTTCCTGCATAGCAGCATCCGGGGCCTCTATTTCATATCCGTAAACCGCCGTTCCCTGCTTCGCTTCATCACGATCGACAACTCCGGACAACCTGACAGAATGCGCCTCCATATAGCGCAGAAGGATCTTCCCATTAGTTCCGGCTCCCCACAAGATCATTTTTTTATCTTCCAGCATCCCGGTTCTTATAAATTCACAGACCACCGCGCCGTTTTTGTGCAGATAATATTGGAAACAGGTGTCCGGTTGATCAAACCACCGGCTTTCATAGCTTCTATGCTGAAAACTCTCCAGCAGATATCTGTCATAAGCATCAATCTGTTCATAGTACTCTTTTCCATATGCCACACAGCTGCGAATCCCCTCTTCCTGCAGGAAATCATAAAAATCCTTCCTATGCTCTTCTCTTTTTTCTGCCGACAACACGTACAGAAAACAGTCCGATAATTTAAAATACAGATAAGGCGCATACCTTGTAAGCATCTTCCTTTCTTTCAACTCACTGCACAGTTTTTTCATTGCATAATAAGCACAGATCGGATTTCTCCGGTTGGAGATCCGCTGCGGTTCTGCATGATCTCTCGCATAGACCATAACGCGCCTGTCATCCAGACAGAGTATCCTCCGGGCACAAAACAGGGACATCTGCGCAAAATAGACGTCATTGCTGGACGGCAGATCCTGAAATTCCAATCTGTTCTCTTCAAGAAAACTTTTCCGAAACATCCTGTTGCACGGGGAAGAATGCCACCATGGGAACTCCCGCACTGCAAAATCCGCCATGGAGAACGGCGCTCTGCAGTACCGCTCCCGAAATCCTGCCGGCCGTTCTATGATTTGCTTTGTATGGATTGCTTCGTCCGGCACATGGCAATACTCAAACAAGACCAGATCCGCCCGGTGCCTTTCCATTGCGCCGCCTGCCTGTTCCAGCAGTTCTTCCTCGAATACATCGTCGCCGTCCAGAAACAGTATGTAGTCCCCCTGCGCCGCTTTCAGTCCTTTGTTTCTGGACTGCGCCGCGCCTGAACGCTCTTCGTTTTGCAGGATCCTGATCCTGGCATCTTTTCTCTGAAATGCTTCAACAATGCTTCCCGTCCCGTCAGTAGAAGCATCGTCAACACAGATCAGTTCAAAGTTCTTATAGGTTTGATCTAGTACGCTTTCCAATGCCTCCGGCAGGTATTTCTCCGCATTGTAAAGCGGCATGATGATCGATATCTTCTCCATTGCTGATCCTCCATCCGTAATGCGCCGTTCCAGGCAGACACTGATCATTTCTCCCGCAGCAGTGCAGGGAGGTTTACCTGCTCAATCTTCAAATGAGCCGTCCTGTCTTTTATCTCCCATAAGATCTGCTTCGAAGTTGTAACGATCACATCAGCCGTTTGACATATATCCTCCGGACTTGAAATTGTATAACCGTTGACGACAGTTCCCTGCTTCTTTGCGTCCGCATCCGCTGCCGCCGTTATTCTGACTGCATGTTCTTCCAGATAGGCCAATAGACTCCGCCCATTGACGCCTGTCCCCCACAAGACTATCTTCCTTCCCTTTTTCAATTCATCCTTGAGAAATGTCAGGACAGCCTGGCCGTTTTTCCTTAAATAATATTGAAAATACGTTTCCTGAATACCAGCCTCGTCACACTCGCAGGAACTGTTCAATATCCTCTCCATAACAGCTCTGCAGTAACTGTCCGCTGCATTGTAGTGTTCCTTTCCGAGGTAAATACACCTTGATACGCCCTCCTCTTTTAGGAAACGATAAAATCTTCTTTTACGTTCTTCATTTTTTTCTTTTTTTAACAGATACAGCATATAAGTTACCCATATGTAGTAATATAGTTCTGCAAACCTGCCAAACATATTTCTTTCGTTTAACTCTGCCGCCAGTTTTTCCATGGCACAGTAGGCACACATTGGGTCTCTGTCATTGGAAATTCGGGAAGGTGTCTCGTGATCTCTCACATATACCATAACCCTCCTGTCGTCTGACCATATCATTCTTTTGGCACAAAACAGTGCCATCTTAACAAAATAGACATCATTGCTGGACGGCAGGTTCTGGAATTCCAGTCTATTCTCCTCCAGGAAACTTCTCAAAAACATTTTATCACAAGGTGAATTCGATATATTTTGGAACTCCTCTGCCTCAAGATCATTTGCGGCAAAAGCTGTCAGACAGTAGCGCCTGATAAAACTTTCCGAACGCTTCACAACTTTTTTGATATATATTGCTTCACTCTGTACATGCAGGGCTTCAAACAAAACCACATCTGCCCGATGCCTTTCCATTACAGCTTCCGCTTTTTCCAGCAGTTCCTCTGCGAAGAGATCATCTCCATCCAAAAATATGACGTATTTACCTTCAGCTGCCTTTAACCCTTTATTCCTCGACGGCCCGGCGCCCATCCGTTCTCTGTTTGCCAGAATCCTGATTCTCGCATCTTTTCTCTGAAACTCCCATAGAATTTCTGCCGTATTATCCGTCGAACAGTCATTGATGCAAATGATTTCAAAATTCCTGTGAGTCTGGCGCAATACGCTTTGCAGTGCTTCCGGCAGATACTTTGCCGCATTATACAAGGGCATTATGATCGATATCTTTGCCACATTCATCCTCCCGCGTCACACAGTTGTTCCCTTTCCAAAAAAGAGTACACTTCATACTCTGCATAACATACATGCTTAAACTGCAGCTCTTCAAGAGTATGCAGCACTTCATCCACATATTGATCGCTGACCGCAACGATCACAAGAGCGCTTCTACTGTACTCAGAAATCTCCTTCACCTCATACCCTTCAATAAAACGGTCCTGATCACTTCTTTTGCTGACTGCAAATCCAATCATATTGCCGCAGAACTCTCCATAATTCTGCAGGAAAAATCTTCCAGCCACACCGGCTCCATAAATAACAATCTGTGACGCGGTACGGCAGGCCGACAGCATCTTCTCTTTTGCTGCTTTCTGCTGCACAATATAAGCCTCCAGGCTCTCCGCATTTCTAAATGCTTCAACAGTTTCCCCCAGCCAGTTACGGCGAATTTTACAGATCCGGTCTATTAACTCCCATACCGCCTTTTGATCTTGCACTGCATATCGATAAAACGCGCCCAAATTTTCAATCAAAATATGCTGCAGGCTCTTTCTATAGGTAACGGTCAGATCATAGTTACATGCGATCTCATGGCAATCCCGGATGCCACGCAGCAAATCAACCGCCTTTTCCAGTGTATAATTAACCTTTTTATGGTCTGTCCTGTAAATATAGACCACATCATTTACTGCATAAAATTTCTGCGCACAGACCATAGCCCGCAGCAGGAACGGGGGATCCTGAAATCTCCTGTACGGCGGGAATATAACAGTATTCCGCCTGATCAATTCTGTTAAAAAAATATACCGCTGAAAATTATAGAAAAATCCAAAATCTTTAAACTCCATTACCTGTTCAGAAGAAAACCATCCATAGAATTCTTTTCTTTCCCCATATGCTGACTGCAGAAGTATATTCCCTCCACATATTGACACATGATTATTTTCCGCCGTCATGTACAATTTCTCTAACACAGTATCCTGCGCATAATAATCATCCGGATCCATAAAACAAAGATACTTTCCCGCTGCTTTCCTGATTCCATAATTTCTCGCGGGTCCTGCTCCCTGATTTGTCTGACGGAAAACAAGCATATTCCCATGTTCTTTCTGATATTCGAGCAAAATATCATAGGAATGATCTTCTGAACCGTCATCAATACAAATCACTTCTATTTCCCTCAATGTCTGTACAAATACGCTGTCCAGGCACTGCCTCAAATATCTGTCTACATTAAACACCGGAATAATAACACTTATCTTGATCATTAATGTCACCTCTGTTTCTACTGCTTCCCATGATCTTACAGTGTCTTTTCCAAATGACTCCACTGCACTTTCAGTATCCCTGCATTCATATTACACTCATGACGTTCCCGCCAAAAATAGTGATCAGGCACTGAAAATCCCATCTTAATCCCGTACAAGATCTCATCCGGTATCCTTCCCTTATAGGCATCTTTCAGACACCCTTTCAGCTCGTTATCCGACAGATATTCCTCCTGTGATAAAGAAAAGGCAAACTCAACGATCCGCCTGGCCAAAAACGGCACTCTTGCCTCCAATGAAACCGCCATACTTGCTCTGTCTACTTTGGTCAGAACGGATTCCGGAAGGTACGTCATCAGATCCATGTAACGCATTCTGGTAAACACAGGCAGTTCTTCCTTATAGTACTGATCAAAATGCCAGTACGGATCATAATCTTTTGGAATATTCCATCTGATTCTGTAATCTTCAACAGAGGATGCCGGTTTCGCATACTGTTGATAAACTTTCTCCTTTTCTGGTTTATTCCCAAAAGATGCCACCGTCTTATAATGGGCATATCCCCCAAACAGTTCATCTCCTCCATCGCCGGTCAGCACTACCGTACAGTTTGTTCTTGCAAGCCGCGACAGCATATAAGTCGGATACGCCGAAACATCTGCAAAAGGTTCATCATACCATTTCGACAAATCGTTCCTGATCTGCCTGACATCTTTACTGCTTAAAATCTGCTGCGTCAAAGATATGTGTTGCTGCCGGCAGAATGCATCTGCACGCGCTGATTCGTCAAACTGTGTTTCCTGAAATCCAATGGTAAAAGCATTTACTTCCGGTTTTAATCTGTTCGTCACATATGTAATAACACTGGAATCGACACCGCCGCTCAAAAATGTCCCTACCGGCACATCCGCAATCAGCTGTTCTTCCACTGTCTGTCTTATTAACCCTCTTAGTTCCTCAGCGACATCTTCCCTTTTTCTTTTTCTGCCCACACTGGCATTCACGAAAAGGTTCCAATACCTGTCTGCTTCTATGATCCTTTTTTCCTGTGTATCAAATATGAGTCGCGCAGCCGGCCTTAATTTTCTGATATGTTTATACAGGCTTTTCGGTTCCGGAACATATTGGTAGAACAGATAATCATATAACGCCATTGTGTCAATTTCCAAAGCACTGTCCTCCAGCATCTCTGTCAATGCTTTCAGTTCCGATGCAAATGCAAATTTGCCATCTTTATAATAATAGTAAAGCGGCTTTACCCCAATTCTATCCCTGAACAGATATACCTTCCTCACGCGCTCGTCATAGATTGCCATTGCAAAAATACCATCTATTTTATCGACAAATTCTTTCCCGTATTCCAGATACGCATAAAGAATGACCTCCGTATCCGACGACGTATGGAACTGATATTTGTTTTTTAAGTCATCCTTCAATTTCTGATAACCATAGATCTCCCCATTATATATGATATGTACCAGGTTATCCGGACTGCTCATGGGCTGCATGGCATGCACTGACAGATCCTGCACTGCAAGACGACAGAACGCAAATGTCATCCCCTGATACGTCTCCACGTTTTTCCCGTCAGGTCCACGGTGAAGAATACTTGCGATTGCCTTCTCATAATGCCAGCCCGGATGATTTCCTCCTGCTATTCCACACATACAGCACACTACCCCTCATATAAAATTTCTTCCAATGAGATAACCGGACAGCTTACCCGATCCGCTAACATCTTCTCTATCTCGTCATACTCATAAACTGCCGTCACAATAACAGCATCGACTTCCGGCAGTTCTTCCTCCGCTTTTTTGACCGGTATTCCATCACAAATTCCAGTCCTGGCCCTATCCAACATGTACAACACCGTCACTTCGCTGTCACGCAGCTCCCAAAGCATGTGCTTCCCGATCTTGCCGAGTCCATATATCGATATTGTGTGAATCCCACGCCCGGCCAGAATCTGCGGAATCGTCTTTCCTTCCTCATGCAGTGTGAGCCAGCGTTCCACAAGATTAAACAACATTTCAAATTTATTTACTTTCATGTATTACGCTCCATCCGTTTCTGTTCCATATCCGGATTTTTTTCATAAAATGCAGCCCGTCACTTAAAATTATCTTTATATATATTTTTCTTATGGTCATGAATCTTATACTCTGTGCCCAGTCTGGATGATTGCCCCAATCGCCCCACATCCTGCGGCAAATGACCATTTTTCCATACCGCATACCAGAAAGACAGCTGATCCCTTCTGGATCCCTTCTTTATCTCATTCCACCATGTCTCCATAACGGCTATACAGTCAGGGTTATTATGTTCCCGGACTATAACATTATTGATCGCCTCCCCAAAGTTCCTCGGAAAACCTTCTTCCGCATATCCTGCAACCTGTTTCAATATCGTCTCCGAAGAATCCCCGCTTGTTCTCTGCGATAGCATCAGCATAGCCGCCTCGCCATAGATATCCAGATTCCCATAACCGCCTGCCTCATACAACCCGATGCCAATCCTGCCCACTTTCTTTACAGATCCTGCTATGTTCCGTATGATCTCGAAGGAACCGTCGCAATAGATTGAGTATTTATAATCCTGGAAAAACAAATGCGGATGCAGCTTGCAGAAACGGTTGATCCGTACATTATCCAGCACTTTATCCTGAAACAGGTCCGTTATATCAATCCACTTATAGATTCCCAATTCCTCCGGCTGTTCAAACGACAGGTAGAAATAATCACACTGTCTATCTATGATCTTTGGCTGTTTTAAATTATCGTAGCCATCCACAATGCAGGTATACACTGCAATTTTTTCACTCTCTCCGACTTCCCTGTTATACTCGCCCATACTGCTGTCCGGATATACCTGACCGGGCATTGTGATGTTCAGATAATATGCTGTAATACTCGATATATTAAGCCAGTGCTGATCCAGCCCCACCGTTTCCAGCCCCATGCCCTTTAGCTGGACAGCTATCGTTTCGGTATATAAAGGAGAAGTGGAAACCATGCACAAAACGTCTTTTCCGTATTTCAAAAGCTCATCCGGAGAAATGCACGTTATGTCATTGATTACCGGTTTCCCCCACTTGCTTTTATCGTTATCACAGAAGAAATCTATCCGAAATCCTCTATCCTTTACAAATTGATACCAATACTTATCTGCGGCATCGCCTGCTCCAAACAGACAGAAATACTTATAGTTCCCTTTTTTGTCCATCCATTCCAGATAAGTACTCAAATTATCACTAACCATCTTAATATCTCCTGCATAACACCCGCTATTTTCTGACTGCCGCCGTCACCACCACCGGATACTGCTCATCCTGCAACACAAAATCTTCCTTCCGCAGATCCTCCGCACAAAGCCCGTACTGGAAGGCGGCCGCCGTCTTTACATTGCCCCAGGACTGCACCCTGATATTGTCATCTGCAAATACTTCCGCGAACAGTCTTTGCATGGACTGCTCCGTGAAGCGCCAGTATTCTCCCCAGTTATAATAATCGTATAAAGAGATCTGTCCCAGACAGTGCGCTGTCACAAGCGCCGCGCCGCCCGGTCTGAGCAGCCGGTGGATGTTGCGCACCGCGCTGTGGATATCGTAGATAAACTGGAGCGTCTGCGTACAGATCAGGCAGTCGACGCTGTTCTCCAGAATCCCTTCCCCGGTCTCCAGATTGCCTTTGATCACGCCCCTGCCCCATCCGTTTACATGAAGTACCAGGCTTTCGGTCACATGAGCGCCAAACATCTGCGTATATCCGGCGTCTGCGATCTCCATGACAGTCCCTTTTATTTTGTCCCTGTGCATTCCCAGAAACCGCTCGATATAAACCCGGTCGATGGAAGTCCCCCTCTCCAGGCCGAATCTTTTGCTTACCGGTCTGTCCGGCAGGCCGGCAAACAGTTTTACAGATTCGTATTTCCTGAAAAAAAGGGTGCGCAGATATGCCTTAAACGCATCCTGTGCGGAAAAGATCTGCACACCAGAACGCTCTTTCACGGCAATCCCGGTATCCGCTGCAGATATTTCTTCTACGGTATCCGCCAGAACAGTCTCCATCTCATCATAGTAAGGCTGCATCAGTACGGCGAATTTCACTCTCTCCGGGGCGATTCCGATCAGACGCAGCTGCTCCCACATCTCAAAGAAGGCCGCCGACATCAGCAGGATAGCGCTTTCTTCTGTAAAACAGCTGTACTTCTCCGGATGAACCACCTGCTTTCCCTCAAACTCCTGCACTTCATCCGGTTTCACCGCATTATCCAAAAACCCGATCACATCATACCGTTTCTTCAATTCTTCCTTTTTGCTCAGATAATATCTGCCCCGTCCAAATACGATAACCTTTTCCATTCCTGCTCCTTGTTTACCTGCCCTTGTATTTATTCACAAATACCTTCCTTACCCGTCTTTGCGCTGCAAATTCTGTCAGGGAGACCCGTCGGTATCTCAGATCCACCACTTCCACCTCGTCAATCCGGTTGTAGGTATGAATCCCTGTAAATCTGCGCTTCCAATTCCCCGGCACATCCCGGGCGTAAATTCTTCTCACTTCATGTTCTGCATAGACCGGCTCAACGGCATCAATCTCCCGAAAAACCAGACCGCTTCCATACCCTCCTGCACCGTCCTGCGAGACGCGAATGAGCCTGCCGTCCTGATACAATACCCTGCCGCCGGGCCGCGCGCTGCTATCATCCTTTGCGATCGTCTGCAGCAGTGTCCTTTTTTCTCCCTCCAGCCGGTATAGATACAATTCGCCCTTTACACCGCCCTTTTCGCGCTTGAAAGTAAACATATACGTTTTCCCCTCACAGGTAAAAAAAGTCGTATCCACGCACTGTACATTGGTAAGCAGCACTGTTACCTTCTTCCATTGATCCGGAAATGCCTGCAGCTCATACACCGCAATTTCCTCATTTTGATAGCTTTCCGGGCATAAATACAACTTATCGCCTGCCACAAAAACATTCGGATAAGAAAGATGCCAGTGTTTGTCCATACTGACTGTCCAATCCGTAAATCTTCCGTCTTCCAGTCTACTGTAAGCGATCACGCCGTTTCGCTCTGACTTATACAGAAAAATCTCCGCGAAAACATAAAGCTCTCCCTGATACACGACCGGGAACGGATCTGCCGCCCATCCCCACTTCGGATTAGGCAAAAGCCCAAACTTCCTGTCTCCCCGCATTCTACAGGCAACCTGCCAGCGGTCAAATATAAATCTATCCCATAGCATCCTGTTTCCTCACAAACCTGTTCTTCCTCAGAATCGCTTTATCCCCGGCTTACCTCCGAATAGAGTTCTTCCAGTACTTTTATTTCTTTTCTGATATCATACCCGGCATCCCGTATCTGCCTGTCAACTTTGACACGCCGATATCCCTGTGTTTGCTTTAAAATAGCTTGAACCCACTTTTCTTTTTCCAGTTCCACAAATAAAATATTATCTGTTATTTTTGCTTCTTTTGTAACGGCGTCACTGACTATACACAGTAAACCTGCTGCCTGCGCCTCAATCAGTACACATGGCAGGCCTTCAAATCTTGACGGCAGTGCAAACACATCCATCAGCTGCAGATAGTCCTCCGCATTTTCCACTGCCCCTGTCAATATGACCTTATCTCCAATTCCATATCCTTCTATCCTGTCACGGATGTCCTGTTCCAGTTCGCCATTGCCAACAAGAAGCAGCACCGCGTTTTCTGCCTTTTGCTGAATTTCCTGGAAACAGTCCAGCAGAAATAACTGATTTTTCGCATAAGACATTCTGCCGATGCTTCCGATCACAAACCTGTCCTGCAGGTGCAGAGAATCACGCATCGCGGCTCTTTTCTGCGCATCATAGCTGTATCTGCCGATATCAACCGCATTGTGCATCACCCTTATGTCTGTCCGCGGGATCTGCGCCCCGAACAAAAAATCCGCCGCTTCCTCTGAACAGGTCAAAAAATGTGTTGCCATATCTGCTCTAAACTCTTGTTTTAACGCTTCGTGCGCCGATAATTCCTTCTCCCTTTGCCGGTCATCCACGAGATCCACGAAGGTACTGTGGGCATGGATAACGATTTGCTTTATCCCTGCCTCTTTCGCCGCCTCCTCTGCATGGAAACTCTTCCACCAGCTTGTATTCAAATGAAGCACATCATACCCCTGCCGCAGTATTTCCCCCAGTTCCTCCCGAAACCGTCCTGCATCCTGCTCGGCATAACAGGAAAGGTAATGCACCCTGCATCCCTGTTCCACAATGTCCTGCGCAAAATCTAATCCGGGGCTGCATGTGGCAAAATCGAACTGAAATCTGTCATGATCTATGTATTGCCAGAACTTCAATGCAGACCTGGTAACGCCGCCGTTGCTGTTGCGTATCGGAAAATGCAGGATTTTTATTCTCTTTCGTTCCATTTTGTTTTACCTCACTCCTGAACGCTGACTTCATACATCGCGCGTAACCGTAAGCCCTTCCATAAGATCAGCCACCCGGCCGCTGGCTTTTCCATCCTCAAAGAATCCCAGCTCCTTCAAAAACTGCTCCACCGCGCACCGGTAGACGGCAATATCGAATTGCTCGATCCGGGAGAGCAGTTCATTCATATTCCGTGCCGTTGGAAAGGGCATGGCATCCAGTGCAAACATCAGGCGCCCCCGGTCCTCCACATATGCCTCCTCATCCTCCACAAAAAGAAACCCCGGCTGCTTCAAAATCGCGCTCTCGAAGATGGAACTCGAATAATCAGTGATCAGTATATCGCCGGCCGCGATCAATGCATTCATATCCGGATGTCTGCTGACCTCTATGACCCTGTCACTTCCACCCTTCCCGTTATGTCCCGATACTGCCGCCTGTCCTGCCACCTGCGGGTGAAAACGCAGAAATACATACCAACTTCCGCCGAACTTCCCTTCCAGCGCCCGGATCAGCTGCCCGAAATCCATCGTTCCGATTCCGGCACTGACACTGCGCTTTCCGCTCTGGCTTCCCCCTCTGAACGTAGGCGCATACAGTACAATGCGCGCATCCGAAGGCAGTCCGTACAGCGCCCTGTACTTCCCGCGCATTTCTTCTGTTCTCCCAAACAGGACATCGCAGCGCGGGGTTCCTGTTTTCAGGATCGGTCCGTTATAGAGCAGACCGGCCGGACACGTTGTATAACTCCATTCATTGCCGCACAGCACATAATCGATCAGTTTAGAGTCCGCCTCGCTCACGATACGGGCCATCCGCGGCAGTTTGTTTCCCCGCTGGCCGCCTATCGGCTTGATCCCTGCAAGGGCGTGCCAGGTCTGTATGTATACGGTTTCTTTTCTCTTCCTCGTACCATAACCGGTCCGTGTATTGCCCACCCAGAAGCCGGCTGTGGAAAGGTGATATGCCCGGTTCCATACAGAATTTTTCACCACTTTGATCTCCTCCGGGAATTCCTGGGCCGGCACATCCGTCAGCCACACGATCCTGTATTTTCTATGCCGTTTCCGGTTTCTGCTTAGCAGCTCCCGGGCAATATACTTTGGGCTGTCGCCGTATCCCCCTTTTCCTTCCAGTGTCCACATAACGATCTTATGAGAAGACACCGGAAAGACCCGGCATCCCCAAAACAGCAGACTGACCAGCCATGCCTTGATTTGTCTCCGGTATATATAGTTCTCAACCTGTCCCTTACTCTTCATCATCCATCTCATTCATCACGCGGCCTTCAAAGCAGCTTACAAGACCGGTGCCGCTCATGGCAGATACCGCTCCGGCTCATTCAAAAACACATCCGTAATCCCCATCTCTTCCAGTTTCCCCAGCGCAAGCCGCGTCCCCGTAGGCTTCTCCGGATACAAATGCCCGCCAAACCAGGCGCGCACCGTCTGTCCCTGCAGCTGCTCTTTCGTGAAATCCATGCCCTTCCAGAAGGGATGCAGCGCCGTCCGCAGGATCTGTTCCTGTCCCCGCTTCTCCACCTGTGCACTGCCCGTTCCGAAGCAGCCCCTTTGCTTATAAAAGCAGTCGGAAACCTTCGTATCCAGCACCCCGACGGAGGTGTCCGCATCCATGTCGCGTATCTTTTGCAAAGACATGGTATAGAAGCTGGAATAGATCACCTGATCCCGCAGATTCCTGCGGGCAGTCAGCTCCATGATCTTTTCCTCCATGCCGGGACAGGGAATCACGCTGTTTTTCAATTCGATATTCAGCAAAAGCCCTGCCTCCATCTCCGCCTGCAGAAGATCCAGCACTTCCTGTATGGAAGGAATCTTCTCTTTCCGGCGCTGCCCCGTCTCTATCGACAGTTTCCGCAGCTCTGCATATGTGTAGTCCCTGACATAACCGATGCCGTCCGTAGTCCTGTCCACGCGCTCGTCATGAATCACCACGATCTCTCCGTCCTTCGTCATCTGTATGTCCAGTTCTATGCCGGTAAGCCCTTCCAGCTGTGCCGCTTTGGCAAACGCGGTCATTGTGTTCTCCGGATACTGTTGGCTGCATCCGCGGTGTGCCCATATCTTCATACTGCAAATCCCCATCTTCTGAACGGTTCGCTGTTTCTATATAAATCAGCCCCGTCCGCACTCCGTCAGAAACCGCTCCATGATCCCCGCCATCGTCTCCGAATCCCCTCTGGTCAGCTTGAAGTCCTGCCTCGTACGGGCTATTGGGCCGGGGGTGTGAAATTACAGCCGACCCCACCCCCACCTCGG
>VSOD01000189.1 GCA_009774655.1 Lachnospiraceae bacterium | reverse complement strand
AAGTGTGGCTGGGCCGCGCGATCGTAACCGGATATCCATCTTCCCGGTACAGCGTCATCAGCAGCTCCTCACCGGCAATCTTGTTCCGGGAATACTGCCAGTAGGGATTGGCCAGCGGCGTCCCCTCATCTATCCGGTAATCAGACAGCGGTTTCTGGTAGGCAGAAGCCGAACTGATATAGATAAACTGTCTCGTCTTCTCCCGGAAAAGCCTGTAATCCCGCTCAAGCTGTTCCGGCACAAAGGCGATAAAATCCGCCACCACATCGAACGTATGTCCTTCCAGTTTCCGTGCCACCGTCTCCTCATCGTTGATATCTGCCGTGATGATGTGTGCCCCCGGCGGCAGTACATCGTTGCGCGTACCCCGGTTGATCAGCCACAGCTCGTGCCCTTCCTCCAAAAGCCTGGTGGAGATTGCCGTGCTGATGGTGCCGGTTCCTCCGATAAATAATGCTTTCATTTGTTTTTCCTTCCTCTCATCCTGTTTTTGTATGTTTCCTGCCTGCTTTATCTCCGTCTTTCCTGACTACCTGCTTTCCTGTCCAAGCTGAAACAGATTCCTGATCGGGTTGATCCCTTTTGCCTGTCTGAGGAGCATATCTTTCTCCCCGGCCAGATACGCCTCCAGCTTCCCGATCTCTTCTTCTGTAAAGCCTTCCGCCTTCTCGATCACGCCGTCCGGAAGGATTCCTTCTGCCCAGTCTCTGCCCCGCAGAAAGGAAACCCGCACAAACGTCCTGTCCTCCCGGTGAAGCACCCCGGAAACAAGAATGTTCATGGCCTCCTCCTGCACCGCCTCAGCCGGACTTTTTTTCACGATCACTTTTCCGTCTTCCATCTAACCTCCATCGGCCTGCTTCGCAGGCACTTCCGTTTATAACAGTATAAACCAAATTCCGGTTTTCATAAAGTCTGTTATGAAATCTGCTGCTAAGAACTCCTTTTTTGCTCCATCTTTTTAAACATCCTGAAGAGCACCAGCACAGCCGCCACGCAGAGGATACACTCCGTAACGGGCTGGGCAAAGGGAAGTCCGTACAGCGGAAACAGCCTGTTTAACAGATACAGCGCCGGAATCTCCAGCACGATCTTCCTGAGCAGGGCAAAAACAAGCGATTTCTCTCCCATACCGCAGGACTGAAAGACACCCACTGCGATAAAGTCCATACACATAAAGGGCAGCTCCAGGCAAAAAGCCCGCAGGAATCTTTCTCCATAGGAAATGATCGCCTCATTGCGCATGAACAGCGCCGTGATGCTCCCCGCGCCAACATAGTAGCCGACCGCCACCACTGTCAGAAAAGAGACCGCGATCTTCACCGTAAAAAGCAGTGTCTTCTTCATGCGTTTTACATTTCCGCTGGCAAAATTGTAGCTGATCAGCGGCATGATACCCTGCGACAGTCCGAAGGCAATCTGCATGGGCACCATGTTTACCTTCTGCACGATCCCCATCGCCGCCACCGCGTCGGAACCATAAGACGCCGTAAAATTGTTCAGCACCGTCATTCCCGTCACGTTCAGCAGATTCTGTATGGCGGCCGGGATACCCACCCAGCACACACCCGTCACCACCTGCCTGTCCGGTCGGAACATAGAGGGCCGGACACAGACATAAGTGTCTTCTCTCTTTTTCCAAAGAAGAAAGAAAAAGTAGGTACACGCCACACAGTTGGAGAGCATCGTCGCCAGCCCTGCGCCCGCTGCTCCCATATTCAGCCCCATCGGCAGGACAAAAAAAGGATCCAGAAGAATGTTCAGCAGACACCCGCTCATGGTGCCGATGCTGGCGTGCAGGGAGGCCCCTTCTGCCCGTACCATGTAAGCCATCACCACATTTAAGATCGCGGGAACTGCACCAAACGACACCGTCCATTTCAGATACTGTGCCGTGGCCTCCATGGTCTCCGCATCCGCTCCCAGAAGATGCAGCAATGGGTTATGTAAGATCATAAAGAAAAGCGAAAACAGTACTCCGGCGATCAGGGTACAATAGAAACCAAATGCGGAGCTTCTGCGCACCAACCCGTAATCCTTACTGCCAAGCGCCCGGCTCATCATACTCGAAGTGCCGACGCCGAACAGATTGTTCACCGCATTAAATGCCAGAAGCACCGGTGCCGCAAGCGTTACCGCCGCATTCTGCACCGGATCGTTCAGCATTCCTACAAAGTAAGTGTCCGCCAGGTTATAGATCACCATCACCAGAGAGCTTAAGACAGTCGGTATGGACAGCGTCATGACCGCCTTATGCACCGGCATCTCCTCAAACAGGGCAGTTTTCCCGGTATCTTCCATCTATCTATCCCGTTCCTTTCGTCAACAATCATTTTTCATGTACCAGACCATTGTAACACCATCCGGGTGCCCACGGCCATACTTTTTTACCCGACAACATGATAAATGACGTTAACGTCAGTGTCCTGCCCTTCTGATCTCTTCTGATTGCCTCTGATTTCGACTGATTGTTTCTGATTTCGACTGCTTTCTACTGCTTCCTTCTTATCCCTCGTAATGCTCCAGCACAACCCCGTGCGCGATTCCCGGAATGCTCTGCCCCTCGTTAAAACTTGTCTTGCTCAAAAGCGCCCCGGTCGGCATAAAGAGAACCCGCTTCCAGACACCCTCCTCCAGTTTCTTGAGAATATAGGCCGACAGCACGACCGCACTGCAACCGCAGCCGGATCCGCCGGCGTTAGTGGCCTGCTTCTCACTGTCGTAGATTTCTATGCCGCAGTCCATATGCTGCCTCGTAATGTCGATCCCCGCCTCCGAGAGAAGGTCAAAAAGAAGCTGCTGTCCCACCGTACCCAGATCGCCGGTGATGATCTTGTCGTAGTGATCCGGTTTCCTGCCGAAATCCGCCAGATGCTGCCTGATCGTATCGGCCGCCGCCGGCGCCATACAGGCCCCCATATTCATGGAATCCTTCAGTCCATAATCCACGATCTTACCGATGGTGGCGCCTTCGACCACTGCCCGCACCCGACTGCCCGGCTGCGCCGAAAGGAGGAATGCGCCGCTGCCCGTCACCGTCCAGGTAGCCGATTTCGGCCGCTGGTTGCCGTAGGCTAACGGAAACCGGAACTCCTTCTCCGCACTGGCAAAATGACTGGATGTGATGCACCCGGCCTTCTCCACAAATCCGCCGGCCACTGCCATACTCCCCATAGTAAGCGACAGGCCGCAGGTAGAACAGGCTCCGTACAGCCCCACATGGGGGAGCTGGTAGCCGGACAGGCCGAAACTGCTGGCGATGGACTGCCCCAGCAGATCCCCCGCAAAGACAAGCTGTAGATCCGCTTTCTTTAAGCCGGCCTTACCAAGCGCAATCTCCAACGCCTCCTTCTGCAGGCTGCTCTCCGCATCCTCCCAGGTATCGGCCCCGAATTTGTCATCATAACCGATCTTATCAAAAAGCTGTCCCATCGGCCCCGCCGCCTCCTTGCTTCCCACAATGGAACCGCTGCCGATGATGTACGGTTTATTCATAAACTGCAGACTCTGTTTTCCCAGCATTTTAATATCTCCTTTGAAATTTGGTCGATTTTTATAGATATCGTAAACGAAATTTCTAATGTCGTTACCTATAGTATGGATATTTTTCTGTGGGATTATACCTTGTCTGCAGTTAAGACTGGCAACATTCCCTGCAAAGCAGGATGATTTCCCGGCAAACGCAATAGAAGGTATGCATCATACCGTCACCTGCTGCATACCCTCCGCGATCTCTTCCCCTGCCGGGCAGCACACCGCCGCCCGATATCCTGCAATATCTCCATACTCTTTCATCTGATAAGTCACATCATCAAAGCACTGCTGCACACAAACCGCCTGCTTCGCTTCCTCCACCACAACAGAGAAATCATTAAGCGGCAGCGACATCCCCCTGCCCGTCACTTTCAGGAAGCTCTCCTTCATCGTCCAGATCCGGAACAGCCGCTGCGTGGTCTCTTCCGCCTCATACCATAGCTCCCCGTCGTCCTCGTCGCGACCGCTCTGTGGCTGGCGGACACTGCCGTCAGTGCGGATACTCTGCCTGCCCTTATCCTGACCTCTATTCAAAAACGCCAGCTCCTGCGCCGTAAAAAAGCGCTCAGCCACCTTAAGCCGTCCCGGCCTGATCCACTCAATATCATTGCCCACCGGGCTGCCTCCTATACTGCACATGGCATACGCGCCCGAATGGGACAGGGAAAAATGAATCTCCGGATAATTCCGCAAAGAGGGCTTACCCCATTCGCCAAACACATACTCCATGTCCCGCTCCCTGAGTCCGTTCCCGTAAATCCCCAGCGCATGATCCAGTGCAAGACCCGCGCCCAGACTCCTGTGCCTGTCCTTTTCCTGTTTCAGCTGCGCGATCTTACGCTGTCTGCAGGGTGACAGAAGATTCAGTTTTTCCCTGAAAAGTGTCTCGTTTTCAAACTGTGTCACATCAATATAACAGGTGTAGATCATACTTTATCGTCACTCTCTTTAGAAATTCGTATTTGCCCTGGCATATTTATACTCCTTCCATATCTCCCTGATCTGCCATACCTTCTTAATCTGTCAGCCCCATTCAAAATATGCCCTATGCTCTACCTTCTGTTCCTGTCATGCGGATACCTGTGCATGGAGCGCCGTACCCTGTCATCTTTGACGCCGCTGTGATAACAGTCCTGGCAGATCGGGAAATCATAATCCCAGGGCAGCACAACGCCGCAGCCGCGGCACTTCTTCTCGAACTGTCCTTTATCATCTTCCAGCATTTCTCCGATCACGGACTGCGCCCACTCTCTGTTGACCGCCACTTCTTCTCTATCAATTTCCCAGTTCATCCTGCCGGAAAACTGCGTATACAGATCCAGCTGCTTGTAGTAAGACTCCAGGCCTTCCAGCGTGAAATCCTGTGGCAGCATCGGACAGTTATGATCTTCCGTCGGCTTCTCGCAGTACCAGAGCCACAGACGCAGCACCTCCCTGTCCTTCACGTCGAAGGGACAGGTGATCAGGGACAGTACGAACTTCCTGTCTTCCATATAGGACAGCTTCCTGCGGTAGTTCTTGAGATACCGGTATTTTTTGACACTCTCCGTCATGGAGATCTTATCGTAGAACGCCAGATTCTTCGTTCCTTCCCAGGCTTCTATGATCTCATCAAGCTCCATGTCAATGTCCAGAAGCACTTCCGGAAATCCTGTTCTCGCCTTTGTCAATGGCTGCAGCGGTTCCTCCAGTTTCTTACCGATATATTCCACATCCAGCGCCGACTGCACATAGCCCACATCATAGTAACCATACCGTCCCGCGCGCCCGGCGATCTGCCGGATCTCTTCCGCCTCCAGACGCCGCTTGTCCGTGCCGTCAAACTTCGACGTATTCATAAAGACCACCCGGCGGATCGGCAGGTTGATGCCCATACCGATGGCGTCCGTGGCCACCACCACCTGATTGATGCCTTCTGTAAAAAGGCGTACCTGCTCCCGTCTCGTCTGCGGCGGCAGGTTGCCGTAAATGACGCTGGCCTTAATCCCCCGTCCTTCCAGCGTAGCCGCGATCGCCAGCACATTTTTCTTGGAAAAAGCGATCAGAGCGTCCCCCAGCTCCACATCCTTACTCATATCGAAACGCTTCGGTATAAATTCCAGTCTGGTATTGCGCTCATGATAGACAGTCTCATAAGTATCGCCGCACCGTTTGATCATCTTTACAAGGAGCTGTTCTGCCGTGCCGGAACAGCACACGTGAATCTCCTCCGCACGGATACCGAGTATTGCTCTCGTCCAGAAACTGCCCCGGTTCTCGTCCGCCATCATCTGCGCCTCGTCGATCACGGCGATATCGTAAATCTCCCGGATATCCATGATCTCCACCGTGGATGCCTGCACGAAACTGCCCGGTGTCCGGATCACCTCCTCACCGGTAATCATGCTGCAGGGAATCCCCGCCGCCGTCATCCTGTCGTAGACCTCCAGCGCCAGCAGACGCAGCGGCCCCAGGTAAATGCCGTGATAAGCCTGTTTTAACCGCTGCAGCGCCTGATGGGTCTTACCGCTGTTTGTGGGGCCGATATGCAGGATAAAATGACGCGTCATACCCCTCGCCTCCGGATACTGCTTCTCCGGCTCCGCTTCCATCAGTTCCTCAATCCGCTGGCCCACCAGGTACTGCATATATTCTTCTTTATAAATCTCGTAGAGCGATCTGGAACGCAGCAGCTGTGCCGCCTTCGGCATATGCATGATATCCTCCGGATTGGCGCCCGCCGCCATCCTGTGCAAAAAGGTAATATCCAGTCTGGCCAGCATCCGCAGAGCGTGTTTGTACTTCTTTAACAGCCTGGTCTCCCTGACTGCCACCGTGTAACCGATCGCTGCCGCCTTCTTGTGCAGCTCCTTCATATCGGCCAGCACCTGATGATTCTCCTGGCTTTTCTTGCGGGCGATGCGCCGCTCCAGCTGTCCGATCTGCTTCTCGCAGCCTTTTACGATCCGCCTTTGTTCCTTTTCGTCAAACTCCAGAAAGGTCTGCTGATAGACCGCCCAGACAGTCTCTGGAATGTCCATCGGCCTTAAATCTTTTTCTTCTGCTGCCTGCGCCGCCGTTTCACTTTGGGCGCCGTGCCCGTTCTGCTCATGATAATTGCTCTGATCATTCTGTTTCGTTCGTCTTGCGTGTCTTCTTCCCATAGTATCGTATTTTTCCATTCTGTAATCAATCTGCCATGGAGGGAACCTCCCGTCCGTCAGCTGTCAAACCGCCGCCGGCTGTCCTTACCTGAAAACAGCCTTCCGCCGCACAGTTTCATTCAGGTTAAAAATTTGTGCGGATGCGTTCAGCGCAGCCCGTCACATTGCGGCGGTGCAAAGCCACTGTCCAAAGCTGCATTATGTAACGAAAATAATCGTATCATAAACCATACCAAAATACCAGCGCTCCTTTTCCCGGCCGGACGGCTTTTGGCAGGATGCAGGTCAATGTGCAGCGTTATCCCGCATCTGTTCAAGATAAGCCGTCACCTCCTCGGAAGCGCCTTCCAACAGATAGTTCTTCCCTCCTGACATCTGTACCTGCGGACTGATGAACATCTGCCGCAGCTCTTCTCCCGCTTCCATCACTTCTTCCTGCAGCTCTCTGGCAGAGACGCGGACTGCCCCGGCGCCCATAATGATCAACTGCTCAAGTCCGTCGGATGTGGCTACCCTTACATGATGTCTGTGGCCGATTTCGTGTGTCACTTTTTCAATATACTGATCGGCAGTCTCCGCTTCTTTCGTATAGACCACATCAATATTGTGATAGCGGACCGTACTGCCCGGATTTCCTTTTACCTTATAAGCGTCGAATACCAGGATCAGATGCATCCTGCGGTAACCCTGATAGTTGCTCAGAATATCCATCAGCCTGCCTCTGGCGCTGTCCAGATTGACCTGCGCCAGCTCTTTTAAGGAATCCCATGCAAAAATAATATTATACCCGTCCACCAGAAGGTATTCTTCCTGGGACCGGGTGTCTGCCCTGCCGCCACTCCTGTCCTTTCCCGCAGTTCCGGAAGGCCGTATGGTCCTTGCCCAGCCCTGTTTCTTCCGCTCTTTCGTCCCATAGGTGCGGGTCATGATCTCGTCGATCTCATCCTGCCCGATCACATCCGACGCCGGACCGGCTTCACTGCCGGCTTTCCTGCTGCCATACCGCACCGCGTATCCGGCAGCCGGCATCACTGCCTCCCCGTCACCCGTTCCGGCGCCACCGCTGCTGCCTGTCAGCGCGCTTTCCAGATGCATATACGTTTCCACCTGATCCCAGGGCACCACAAAACCCGCCCCATGCGCACAGAAGACAGATCCGCATGGATTCTCCACGTCATGTTCCGCCTCGTAGCCAATGGCTTCGATCACTTCTTCCGTGTTATGGCAGGGCGCATATCCTTTTAATGCCGTATAGAGTCTGCCTTTTCCGCCGGAATAGGCGCGCACCTGCGCCTGATAGCCCGTCATCTCCGACACCGGCACCGTTCCCCGCAGGATGGCATACTCTCCCTCTGTCTCCGGCACCTCGAACTTCCCTGCCCGGCTCTGCAGATCGGGCATACCGCTTCCGAGCAGGGCAAGCGGCAGTTCCCGCCGAAACGAAA
>VSOD01000188.1 GCA_009774655.1 Lachnospiraceae bacterium | reverse complement strand
ACTGCGCGGAATATCGCACCATCCGGGAAAAAATAAGAGAGAAGCGGAATTTCACTTCTCTCCGGTATCCTCGTCTGGATGATATGATAGAGTCCATCGGTATGGACAGATGTAAACTCTGTACTTACTGCTGGGACGGACGGGAATAAGGATCGATGCGCTGCTGGCGCAGCCAGATCTTCATAACGGCCCGCTGCGGCAGCAGTTTGGCGCCTATGTGGCAGAAGTTGACATAGAGACCATAGATTGAGAGGTCTTTCCCTTTGTCGGCGTCTGCCACTGCTTTTCTGGCGATTCTGTCCGGTGCGGTCATGCCGAAAAAGTTGCTGGTGGCCTTGACGGCTCCGATATCGGCCCTGTCATAGAGATCGGTCTTCAGCCAGCCCGGGCAGACTGCGGTGGCGCTGATCCCCCGGTCCTTTAATTCCACATGCAGCGCCCTTGTGTAGTTGCGCACAAAAGCCTTCGTGGAGCTGTACAGGTTCTGGTAGGGCAGCGGCTGGAAGGCGGCCTGGGAGGCGATGTTGATGATATGGCTGCCGACCGGCATGTAGGGAATGCAGGTTAGCCCCATGGCCACCACACCGCCGATATTCAGATTGATCATATTCAGAGAGTCCGCCACGCTTAAGTCTCCGTAGGAACAGAACTTGGCATAGCCGGCGTTGTTGATGAGGTAACAGATTTCGACGCCGCTCTGGGCAAGTCTGTGGCCCAGCTCTTCGATCCGGGCAGGATCCGACAGATCCATGGAGATGGGAATGACCTTCGCTCCCATCTGGCGGCGGAGTTTGTCCAGCTTGTCCCGGTGTCTGGCGATGGCCCAGATCTCGTCGATCTCCCGCTTATCCTTGATGATCCTTACAAATTCTCTGCCAAGCCCCGTGCTGGCTCCGGTTATGACTGCTATCTTCTTCATATACGATACTTCCTGTGTTCTTTATTCCCGCAGGCAATGAGTCAGGTGCCCGGCCTGCGTTACGGCTGCTTATCCTGCATCCAGTATACCAAAGGATATGCCAAATGAAAAGTTCTTATTCAGAAAGGAAAAAGTATCGGGAAAAATAAAAATTTCCAATTTGAATTGACGGACCCGTGAGGTCTGTATATAATATAGCATAAATGAGGGAGTAATCGGCGCAGCTTCACAGCAGGCGGCGCGGTATGCCAACATACTGACGGCAGCACAGGCTGGCGTCTGGTATATCTTAATTGATGAGACTCATGTATGGTGTTTTTGGCCGTGCGTGTGTCTGCGAAGGAGTGACAGGGATAGATGCCGCATGGTATTTATCTTTTTTTGTGCATTCCTATTACAATCAGAGAAAGGAACGGTAACGGAAATGGTGATTTTTTTGACGGTGTTGGCGACGATCTTTATTGCGGAAATGGGAGATAAGACGCAGCTTCTTCTGGTGGCGATGGCGGGGAAATATAAGATTCCCCATATTCTGACGGGAACCTGGCTGGCTACTATTGTGTTGAATCTGCTGGCGGTGGGCCTGGGAGCGGCGCTGGGCAATTATCTGGATATGAGAGTCATTAAGACGGTGGCCGGCATCGCCTTTTTCTGGTTCGCCTACGGGGCGCTGCGGGACGAGGGGGAAGAGGAAGAAGAGAAGGAGATGAAGCATAATCTGGGGCCGGTGCTGGCGATCTTCGGGTCCTTCTTTATCGGCGAGCTGGGAGATAAGACGCAGCTGTCAGGCATCACGCTGGCGGCCAACTACGCGGATCACAGCGTGATGAATGTCGTATACGTATTTCTGGGCTGCACGCTGGGCCTGATCCTGGCGGATCTGATCGGTCTGATCGTGGGCGTGGTGTTGAAGAGTAAGGTACCGACAGGGATCCTCAATAAAATATCATTCGCTGTTTTTGCAGTATTTGGGGTACTTAGTTTCAGGGAGGCGATGGCGTTGATCTTCGGAGCGGGAAGTACGGCCGCTCTCGGAGGATGGATTGCGATAACGACTGTTTTTGTGATCTGCTGTCTTTGCGGGACGTATTGTGAGAGGAAGAGGCGGGCCGGAAAATAAATAGTGTTTTTTTCACGCTTTTCTGATAAAATGAGAGGAGAAAGGCAGGAGAGGAACCGGCATGATTTTTAAATGTAAGAACTGCGGCGGCAATGTGGTGTATGAGCCGGGCAGAGGCAGGATGTACTGTCCCCATTGTGAGAGTGAGGACAGCGAGGAGAAGATACAGGGAGGAACACTGGCGCAGTGCGTCAACTGCGGCGCGCCGCTGGAGGTACAGGACTATACTTCGGCCAGCAGGTGCGGCCACTGCGGGAGTTACATAGTATTTAACGAGCGGGTGGAAGGCGTATACGAGCCGCATCTGCTGCTTCCGTTTTATATCAATAAGAAGGCGGCGGTGGAGGCGCTTTACAGGGAATTCTCCAGGCGGCTTTTTACCCCTGCGGACTTTCTGTCGGCCAAAAGTCTGGAGAAGATGGAAGGGATCTACGTACCGTTCTGGCTGTACGATTATAAAGCATGTTATGACTATACGGGAGAGGGCGTGCGGGTCAGAACCTGGACGTCGGGCAATACGGAATATACGGAGCGGTCTTATTTCGAAGTGATCCGGAAAATGGAACTCGATTTTGACAGGGTGCCGGTGGATGCCTCCTATGCGATGGAGGACGGGATCATGGACCTGATGGAACCTTATGACTACGGGCAGCTGCAGGGATTCGACCCGAAATACATGTCCGGCTTTTATGGGGAGGTCTATAATCAGGAGGCGTCACAGCTGGAAGACAGGGCCAGGGAGAAATCCCGCAGCGCCGCGGAAGAGCTTATGCAGGAGTCGCTGCACGGTTACACGACGGTTAAGCCCCTGCACAGGAATCTTGACCTTAGAGGAACCGGTACCCGCTATGCGCTGATGCCGGTCTGGCAGTACCTGTACCGGTATAAAGGGGAGGTCTACCAGTATCATGTCAACGGGCAGACGGGCAAGGTGATCGGCACCACACCGGTGTCCATGGGCAAAGTGCTTGGTTACAGCGCGTCCGTGTTTGCGGTGGTGACTGCCGTGTGCTGTCTGGCGGTGCGGGTGCTGGAAATTTTATAGGAGGATAGATCCGGCGCCTGCGCTCCTTTTTCGGGGAACGTCTGTGCGGCGGCGTATGTGGAGTATCGTTATGAGAGAGTATTTTCGATATTTTAAATGGATGTATATCGTACTGGGCGCCGTGGTGGCGCTGCTTGGCATGCTGAGCGGCGGACACTGGGCGTTATCCAGGATGTCTGGCCATGAGAGAGACAACCAGTCCTGTACGACGCGGGAGCGGGTGTTTGATTACGGTGACGTGCTGACGGAGGAAGAGGAAGAGAAGCTCAGGAAGCTGATCGCGAAGCGGGAGGAGCAGACGCGTTGCGACATCGTCCTGATCACGTTGCAGGAGTCGCTGAAAGACTATGCCCGGTCGATCGAGCCGGGTGTGAGCTATGACCAGTTTGTGCGGGTCTATGCAGAACAGTTCTATGAAGAGCACGGCTTCGGCTACGACAGGCCCAACGGGGACGGCATCGTGCTGGTGGATAACTGGTTCAGGGAAGATGACGGCAGGATCTACACATGGCTGTGTACGACCGGCAGGGTGAAGGAGAAGTATTCCGATGCGGCGGTGAATCATATTCTGGACAATGTGTACCGCTATGTGGAGAAGGATCCCTACAGGGCCTATAAGACGTATATCAATGATTTCTATCATGATATGATGGGGGTACAGCTGTTTACTCTTTATGTGCCCGGGTATGTGCCGTGGCTTGTCGGTTTGCTGTCGGCGGTGATATTTGCTTTCTGCAACAGGAGATCGAAGAAAGGCGATAAGACGACTACGGCCCTGACTTATACCGGCGGGATGCAGCCTGTTTTCCGAATCAGGCAGGACAGATTCCTGCGTAAATCGGTGGTGTCACGCAAGATCCAGACGAGCAGCGGCGGAGGCGGCGGGCGCAGCGGCGGTGGAGGCGGAGGCGGCAGCCACGGCGGGGGCGGACACAGCCGGTAAGCAGATCCCGCAGCATAAAAACGACAAAAAAACACTTCCTATGACGGCAGGAAGTGTTTTTCTTTTCATATGCTTTATGCTCAATGCTCAGATCGAACAGATGTTTTATGCCATCTTATTCACGGCAACGGCAAGACGGGAAATTTTTCTGGCAGAAGTATTCTTGTGATAAACCCCCTTCTTGGCAGCCTTATCAAGCGCGGATGTAGCAGCAGTCAGCGCAGCCTTAGCCGCTTCCTTGTCATTGGCTTCGACAGCAGCGTATACCTTCTTGATCGCTGTCTTAACGCCGGACTTGACAGACTTGTTTCTCTCAGCCTTGGTTCTGTTCACTAAGATTCTCTTCTTGGCAGATTTGATATTAGCCATGATCACACCTCCGATTGAATATTCTTTAATGTATTAGGACGTGTCTCATTAAAGCCGGACACGGACGTTTTAATGGAAACACACGCATATTATTGTAGTTTATGAGATTGATGATGTCAATACATATTTTGTTTATTTTTGCAAAAAATAGAAAAGAATGCAGCGGGGAAAGAACCCGGACTGCAATAAAAGAATGTCTGGAAGAAAATCATGAGATAAGCAATTTAAAAAGATACGCATATTAATAGTAGTAAGATATAGTAAACGACATAACAAATTTCTGTTTCCGGCTCTTGCAGGAGCCATATACGGTAGCTCCTGCAAGGCCGAAAACGAAATTTCTAATGTCGTTAACTATAAAATGCGGGAAATGAGGAGAGGGCTATGGATAGCTGGTCAACAGTCAGGACAGACTTGGCGTTGGAAGCCAGAGAGTGTGTCGATGAAAAGGCGGAAGGACTGCATGGAGTCACAGTGGAAGAGGCATACGACGAGCCGGGCGATGTGCATATCACGAAGGTGGTGATAGAGACGAAGAACGGCGCGAAGATGCTCGGCAAGCCGATGGGAACTTATATCACGCTGGAGGCGCCGACCATGACGGAGCCGGAGGAGGATTATCACCAGGAGATATCGGATGTGCTGGCCAGGGAACTGCACGGTGTGCTGCCGGATCCGGACAGGGAGCAGTCGATCCTTGTGGTAGGGCTTGGCAACCGGGAGGTGACGGCGGACTCTCTGGGGCCGAATGTGGTGGATAATCTGCTGGTCAACAGGCATATTGTCAGGGAGTACGGCAAGGTGGCCTACAACCGTTCCAAAATGCACCAGATCAGCAGTCTTGTTCCGGGGGTCATGGCCAAGACCGGCATGGAATCCGCGGAGATCATAAGGGGCGTGATCGGAGAGACGAAGCCGGATATGGTGATCGTGATCGACGCGCTGGCGGCGCGCTCTACCAAAAGGCTGAACCGCACGATACAGATCACCAACACGGGCATTCACCCCGGCTCCGGGGTTGGCAACCACCGCAATGCGATCACGCAGGAGAGTCTGAGCGTGCCGGTTTTGGCGCTGGGGGTGCCGACGGTGGTGGACGCGGCGACGATCGTGGGGGATGCCATGGGAGAGCGGCCGGTGGCGCTCAAGGAGTTGAATAACATGTATGTCACGACAAAAGATGTGGATCAGCAGATCCAGCAGATCAGCCATATTATCTGTGACGGCATCAACAAGGCGCTGAACTGCGAGGAAGATATGGCATGAAGTCATGTCTGTGCCGCATATAATTATCTAGTATGAAAATGAAAAAGAAATTATTGCGGCTAATTATAATAACACTTGTTATAGTGTCTGTTTTCTTTATCCTGACAGAAATCGCAGAGACGGTACAAAAAAAAGAAGACGGAGGGAAAACATTTCCGGGGTGGCTGCAGAGCGTGTTGATGGAGCCATATCTCCCCGGGTTACATAGGATGAACGGGGGTACGGAAAGTCAGATCGTGGGTGATATGAGGAACCGGTGGCTGCTTGCGGAGCTTCCCGTTTTTTTGTATGACATGGAAAAAGAAGGGGAAGATACCTATGCCCGTGAGAGCGATTATGCCAGGCTCCTCATGCTGGAAGGCAGCGACGAGGACAACAAGGCGATCGCACAGGAAGATCTGGAGTATGACGAGAACGCGATGCATCTGGAGCAGGGACTTGCGGATGCGCTGCTTGAGGAGAACGGGATGTACCTTGAGAACCAGACCGGGCAGGAGAGCGGGATCGGGGAACAGGTGTCCGGAAATACGCCGCAGGGGTTTGTGCCGGTGTCAAATAAGAGTTACAGCTACCGTTGGGAGGATCTGGCAGGGTATGAAGATCTGGTAAAGGCATTCTATGCCGTGGACAGCACCACGAAGGCGGGAGAGGAACTGCTGAAAGCGGAAAAGCTGCTGGCGGCGGACATGCGTATCACGGGCAGCGCGGACAGCCCGCAGATTTTGATCTACCATACCCATTCCCAGGAGGCTTTTGCGGATTCCGTGCCGGGAGATGCAGCAACCAGCATCGTGGGCGTGGGGGACTTTCTGGCGGCGCTTCTAAAAGAGCGCTACGGCTACAATGTGATGCACTATACGGAGAGCTTCGACAAAGAATCCCGGGATTATGCCTACGGTAATTCTCTGCCGGTGATCGAGCAGCTGCTTGCGGAGCATCCGACGATCGAGGTGGTGATCGACCTGCACAGGGATGCCATGCCGGAAGACCGGCGGCTGGTCATGGATCTGCAGGGGCGGCCTACTGCCCAGATCATGTTTTTTAACGGTTTAAGCCGCACGGCCAAAGGGCCGATCGAATATCTGGAGAACCCTTATCTGGCGGATAATCTCGCCTTTTCCTTCCAGATGCAGGCTGCATGCAACGAGTACTATCCGGGACTGGCCAGAAGAATCTATCTGAAAGCCTACCGCTATAATATGCATCTGTGCCCGAAGACGCTGCTCATCGAGATGGGTGCACAGAACAACACGGTGGAAGAGATGAAGAACGCCTGTGAACCGCTGGCCCATGTGCTGGATCTGGTCCTGAGCGGAGAAGAACCGAAGCGCTGATTGCCGGTACCCGCCAGCCTGTCATAAAACTGTATAAAATTCGGGAAAACTTACGCCTTGAAGAGTAGACAGCGTTTCGGTGATTTGATATACTGTTTTCTGTGTCGCCGCTTGTGTGCATCCCATTCCCTGCGTACTTTGGTGCCGGGAAGCTGTGGCAAAGCTGCCGTGAAGGTGCAGGCAGGAAGGCGATAAGACAGAAAGGCAGATAAAAGAGGTTGTGCGGGAGGATATTATGGCAGCCATAGACCAGAGTAAGATCAGGAATTTTTGTATCGTAGCGCATATCGATCACGGTAAATCGACGTTGGCGGACAGAATCATAGAACAGACGGGACTGCTGACCAGCAGGGAGATGCAGTCTCAGGTGCTGGACAACATGGAGCTGGAGCGGGAGCGCGGTATCACGATCAAGGCCCAGGCGGTGCGTATTATCTACAATGCCAAGGATGGCAATGAGTATGTGTTCAATCTGATCGACACGCCCGGGCATGTGGATTTTAACTATGAGGTGAGCCGCAGTCTGGCAGCCTGTGACGGCGCAGTCCTTGTGGTGGATGCGGCGCAGGGCATCGAGGCCCAGACGCTGGCGAACGTATATCTGGCGCTGGATCATGATCTGGACGTATTTCCGGTTATCAATAAGATCGATCTGCCCAGCGCCGATCCTGAACGGGTGAAGAATGAGATAGAGGACGTAATCGGCATCGAGGCGCAGGATGCGCCGCTGATCTCCGCCAAGAACGGTATCGGTATCGAGGAAGTGCTCGAAGCGGTGGTGGAGAGGATTCCCGCCCCCGGCGGCAGTGCGGACAACCCCCTGCAGGCGCTTATTTTCGATTCTGTGTACGATTCCTATAAGGGTGTGATCGTGTTCTGCCGCATCATGGAGGGCAGAGTGGCGAAGGGCACTTCGATCAGGATGATGGCTACGGGGGCCACCGCGGAGGTGGTGGAAGTAGGATATTTTGGCGCCGGACAGTTCATCCCCTGTGAAGAGCTTTCCGCGGGCATGGTAGGATATCTGACCGCCTCGATCAAAAATGTCAAGGATACGGCGGTGGGCGACACGGTGACGGACGTAAACAATCCCTGTGCCGAGCCGCTTCCGGGCTACAAGAATGTTAATTCCATGGTGTAGTGCGGCATGTAGCCGGCGGACGGAGCGAAATATCCGGATCTGCGGGATGCGCT
>VSOD01000187.1 GCA_009774655.1 Lachnospiraceae bacterium | reverse complement strand
CTTTTTACCCCTGACTGGTGGTTTCACAACTGGAACCATTACGGCATGTTGAAACTGCTCGTCATCAACAAGAAGGGCACCTACATTGACGGCCTGCAGATCTCCGATGTGACCATAGACAGCCTGCAGCTCGATTACCGCAGCAGCATCCGTTTCCGCATGGCAGTCGAGGATGATGCGGCTCATGTGGGCGGCCTCACCATTTTCGGCAAGACCTTCGGCAATTACGGGCAGGATATCAAAGTCAGTCTCCACTACGCGCCCATGGAAGAGGCGCCTTCACAGCAGCGTGACACTTCCGTAGCGTCGGATTAAGCTATTGTAACCGGAATTTCCAATGTCGTTAACTATAAGATCTCCTGAAGTTTTTCATAAAAAAGGCTCTGCAGAACTGCAGAACCTTTTTTATCTCTTTCACGCCTCTTAATATTTCACGCCCCAGACACTCTCATTGGCGCCCACCGCGCTGAACGTCATCACCTGCGTCCCTGCCTCATCGTTCATCTGGCAGAACACGCCGCTGTAGGCGGTGCCGTCGTAAGTGATCGACATATAGCACGTCCCTTCCTCAGCCTCCCAGCTGCCCGTAATGCCGTCGCCATACACACTGCCGTCTTCCTGCAGATACAGGATAAAGGGCTGCGCGATCTCGGCGTCAATGGCCGTTCCCTGGTTGATGACATAGTATCTTCCCGCCATATCGGCCATCTCATATCCGCTGCCGCTTACAGTCTCGCCGGCTGTGGCATAAGGCAGCATGCAGGGCCAGCCCTCCTCATTGACGATAAACTGGTGTACACGGGGTTCATGCTCCTCCGTCTTATTGTCAAACCGGGTATGGTTCACGATATACTTCTTTCCGTCCTCGTCAATAAAAGCCGAATTGTGCCCGGTAGCCATATAGGCCACTTCCAGGCTGGGCAGGTTGTAGTTACCCGACAGCTTCAGGCCGAACGGATAATGCTGCGGGTTCTCCGTATCCAACGGAAATTCTCCGTTCATATCCACGTAATCCCCGTCGATCGTCTCGCTGCGGAAGACCCTGATCTGATAACCGCCCTCCCGTGCCAGACCACCGTAGGATACAAACAGATAGTAATAGCCGCTCTCTTCATCATACAGAATATACGGCGCCTCAATGGAACTGTGGTTGCCGCCCAGCAGTCTTTTACCAAAGTAAGGATCGACCCTCTTCTCCTCATCTGCCTCCGGGTGAATCACTTCGCCCGTCTGCGCATCCAGCTCCAGCAGATACATACCGCCCGACCAGGAACCGTACACCATCCACAGCCGCCCGTCCTGGTCGTACAGCACCGTCGGGTCTATGGCGTTGGGATACTTGTTGAAATTATACTCGTTACTCTTCTTGATATATCTGTCCTTCGCTTCTTCACGCTCCACATAGTCCACAACATCCGTAGCGTCCAGCGTCTCCGCCGTAAAGCCGGAATAGATCAGCGCTCCTTTCCACTCATAAGGCCCTTCCACATTTTCGCTGGTGGCATAGCAGAGATTAGAGGCATTCCAGGTGGAAGTCGTACAGAAGTACAGATAGTAAAGTCCCGTGGCTTCATTGTAGATCACGTCCGGCGCCCACACATGCCATCCCCTGTCGTCTGTGGGAATCAGACTTTTCTTGCTGCCTGCATAGGCAAAGGCTTCTTCGTTGCCCATCAGCTCGTAATAGATCGGATCCTTCACTTTATACCCTGTTCCGATAGGCGTCCAGCTGCTGAGATCCTCGGATACCGCCGTGGACATATGGGAACCGAATATGTAATATTTGCCGTCCGCCTTAAAAATGGACGGATCGTGCACGCTGACCCCGGCACTCAGTTTCGCCGTGGTAATTCCTTCCAGATCAACCGTAAAATCCAGATCCGCAGGCGCCTCCTGTGCGCCGGCATCTGTGTCTTTGTTTTCTTCGTCTGTTGCCGCTTCCCCGGAAGCTCCCTCTGCTCCGCTTCCTGCTTCCTGTTGTCCGTCTGTTTCCGTCTGTCCGTCTGCTCGCGTAACCGTCTCCGCCGGTGTCTGCCCCGCATCCTGCGCACCGCCACAAGCCGTCAACCCCATAACAGCCGCCGCGCCGATGGCACACATATACATGATCTGCTTTCTTCTCATACCTGCCTTCTCCTTTTCCCTCTTGATTTTTGCTGCTGCGGCCGGCTATCTCTGTCTCACCTCTGCTGAACTGCCGCCCGCCTGCCGGACAAAGACAGCTGTACTTCCTGTACAGCTGTACGCCTGTGCGTCAGCCTGCCTGCCCGCCCGACAACGTATCGCATCACACGCTCTAAAATTATAGTAAACGACATAACAAATTTCTGTTCCCGGCTCTTGCAGAAACCATATACGGTAGCTCCTGCAAGGCCGAAAACGAAATTTCTAATGTCGTTAACTATACTATAACA
Source organism: Lachnospiraceae bacterium (assembly GCA_009774655.1). Lineage (GTDB taxonomy): Bacteria > Bacillota > Clostridia > Lachnospirales > Lachnospiraceae > UBA3282. The sequence goes on along the minus strand of VSOD01000187.1, from coordinate 5,787 downwards.
AAAACATCCACGTTCTACAATCATTTTCTTTATATTTGTATAAATTATTTCATATAATTATTTTTATATGAAAAATTTTACATCAGCATTAATATCTACGTAAAAAAAGAAGCCCGTCAAATAACGGACTCCTTCTGTTCCCCACTCGCTCCTACTCATTGATCGCTATGTCGATCCTGCTCAGCTTCTCCAGCAGGATCTCTTCCTCGGTCGGAATATCCTCGGACTTCTCTATCTGTTCCCGCAGCCGCCACATCTGCCGGTCTACGGAAGCGATCTGTTCCGCGCACTCGCTCAGCTGCTGCACGATCTCCACCTGATTCGGCACCTCCTGCTTGTACTTAAGCTGGTGCTCCAGACTCGCCCAGAAGTCCATCGCTATCGTGCGGATCTGCACTTCCACCGCCATATTGTTGGTTCGATCCGAGAAAAAGACCGGTACGCTGACGATCATATGGTAACTGCGGTATCCGTTGGACTTCGGATGCTTGATATAATCTTTCTCTTTGAGCACCGTGATATCATCCTGCTTGGCCAGCGCCTCAGCAAGCATATAGATATCATCCACATAAGAACAGACCACACGTATGCCGGCCACATCGAACAGATTATTCTCAACATTCTCCAGCGTGAAACTCAGATTCTTGCCGTCCAGCTTACGCATGATGCTTGAGCTGCTCTTAAGTCTGGAACTGATAGACGTGATCGGATTGCGCTGGTAACGCACATTGAATTCCGAATTCAACACGTCAAATTTGGTGCGCACTTCCTTGATGGCGCAGCTGTAACGCATACGCATTTCTTTATAATCTACCACGGTGTCAACCATCTGGCGCCGCCTCTCATAGATCGACTGATCCACCTGCGGAAATACCATCATCTCGGTATGATCCGATTCCGTACTCATTTCATCTAATGGAAAAAAGGGATTTGCTGTCATTCTGTCTTTATCCTCCGTTATGTTGTTTCCTCTGCTACTATAACGCAGAACAGGCTCAAAAACAATAAACGGAATCTAAAAATTACATTAATACTTCCCTTTGCCAAGCGTACTGTATTGCCCGTTTTTGTCATAGGAATCCAGCAGATAATGATTCTCCCCCTGCATGGACAGCGCTTCCTCCCGGCTGACCCTGCGGGTGCCCTGCCGCTCCTTCTGCTGCGGTGCGGCACGATCTCCTTTCATAAGCCGCGTCGCCTTTTCCTGCTTTCTTCTGTACATGTCCTGCAGTCTGCCGATGATCTCCTTCATCCGGCCGCCGGCCTTCCGCACCGCCCGGCCTGCGCTGAACGTCTGCGCCGCATCTTGTACCGTCTGCAAAGCTGCCGTCTGCATGGCCTCCTGTGTCTGAATATCAGCACAAGGCATCGAGGCAGCGGCCGCCTCCTGCACATCCCCCGACCCCTGACGTCCCGACCGGTACGTCGATACGGACACACTATCCCCGTCCTGTGCCTTACCGTCGCGCCCCAGGCCGCCGCTTCTGTATCTGCTGTCGCGCCGGCCATATCCCGGCACGATGCCATCCGGCTGCGCGGATTCCGACCCGGATACTGCCGCTCCGCCTGCCCGCTCACGCAGCTCCGCACCGCCGCTCACGCCGACCTTCGTCTTCGGGTGTAAATGCGAAGTCTTCCATGTAAGCACATGATAATCAAACAGTTGCTCCTTAGGTGTCCAGTTGATACGATTCAATGCCATGCCAGCCATCCTTCTTTTCGCCCGTCACGGCGCGTGCGGGCCTTAACCAAAATGCTTCCCCCTGAAACAGGAAACAGCCCATAACCTGCCGTCAGGTTATGAGCCCTCCACTTTCTCAGCCGAAAAAGTTAAAATAATTCCCGCTGTTCCCGTAATTGTTGAACAGCTTGCTGTAGCTCGTGCTTGCCTTCGCCTCCATGCTGCGCTCCGCGGTCGTCTCCACGGAATCCGCCCACAGGGCTGTCCTGCCTGCGAAACCGCTCTTACCGCCCCACGCCTTCTCCAGCGTCTCCAGATCCGCAGCCTCCAGCTTCTTCTCATCCACGACAAGCGTTCCGTCGGACTTTCTGGTCACACCGCAGGCCGACAGTTCGGAACTGTTCAGACCGGAAATGCTGTTGAGCTGGTTCAGATAATTGGTATCCGTCCGTGTCCCCGACTCCCGCAGATTCTCCAGCATACTGTTATACTGCCCGACAAACCCTTTGATGTTTGCCACGATCTCCGCGTTGCTGCCGCTCTCCTTCGCCTTGGCAAAAAGGGAATCTTTCCCCTGATCTGCAAGTTTATTGCCATAATCACAGACCTGTCCTGCATGATATTTCATATTATAATATAACTTCTGCGCCCCGGCCGAAGTCTGTGTTCCGTTGGCAAAAATATTGTTCTTCCGCTGCAATCCGCTAAGCAGCTGTGCACTCCGGCTCAGCCTCTTGCCTCTGCCGGTCTTGCTCAAAGCACTCTGCAGCAGTGAATAGTTGCCGCCGGTCCTGCTTCTCCCGCTCAGCAGGGCGCTGGAATAATTTCTTGGTATTCTCATATGTCGTCTCCCTTCTGTCTGCACTTTATAAAGAAATGTCATTCCCCTTACAGTAAATATATCGTTCATTTTACGATAAAGTTAAGCGGTTTGTAACCAACCGCATGTTTTCTCGTCATAAACGGCGCCGGAATCTATGCACGCTCTGCACCCTGCAGCATGATCGTCAGCACGAATCTGCCGCTTCCCGCCTCGTACTGCATTGTTCCGTAATATTTCTCCACACAGCTGCGCATATTGCTCATACCCAGTCCGTGGCTTTGTGCATCCGCTTTGGTCGTCTGCAGGCGATCCATCCCCGCCGGAAGAATATGCCCGTCATAACTGTTCTCCACCACAACGAAGAACATCCGCCCCTTCGCATACCCCCGAAACCGGATCAGCCTCTCCCCGCCTGCCGGTATTTTCCGACAGGCTTCTATGGCATTATCCAGCGCATTGTTGAGCAGGATCCCCAGATCAAAAGCCTCAATGCCCAGGCTGGCAGGATAGAGCAGTTCTCCCTCCAGCGCAATATGCTCCTGTTCACAGATCTGGCCTTTCCGGTTTAAAATAACATCCGTTACCGGATTCCCCGTCGCAAACTGCAGGGACAGTCTGGCCGCCGCCTGCTGCATATGCCGCAGATAACCCGCAGCTTCCTGCCTCACCTGTTCCGGCAGCTGCCCTTCCCCTGCACTGGTGCACAGCAGCTGTTCCATATCCGCCACATAATTGTTGACGTCATGACGCATTCCGCGTATCCCGTCATACAGCTGTTCCAGTTCCCTGACATGCTCCGTCATATCCGTCAGCTGCTGTCTGTAAAACAACAGGCCGTTCTTCTGTTCCTCCACCTGCACAAGATCGCTGTAGATCTTCCGGCTGAAGACAATACAGGAAAGGCACAAAAGCGCGATCACCGGCACCACCACATACATGCTGCCGTGCTCTTCATACAGAAATTCCACTTCCGCCCCTTTCTGCCTGAAAAAAGAAATCCGCCAGGACACATCAAAGGCCAGAGCAATGACCGGTGTCAGCATCAAAAACCACAGCCCCTGCCTTCCTATGCCGTCCACCGGGCCGGAAGCCGTCAGGTACCGCCTGTACGCCTTAAGCATCACATACATAAGCGCAAGATATCCTGCCACAAAGAACCACATGCTGTAATTCTGCAGGTACACGGCAATCGTCACAAACCGCTCCGGATCGAGCACCTCCACCATGATCAGCTCATACAGATGATCCAGCAGGCTCAGAGTCGTAACCGACCAGACGCTGTGCAGCGTCATCCTGGACATCTCATACACCGCATAAAAGACAAGCAGCAGATACAGCTTCGCCAGCTTCCTGCCCCGGTAGAAAAGGTCCATCGCCAGAAAGCTGCAGCACATCAGAACCGCCAGCTTCACGATGCTGTAGCTGCTGTCCCTCACCATGCCTTCCTCATTGCCATAAAGTATTCTGTTGACCCAGACCGACTCCGAAATCCAACATCCGACAAGAAATGTCTGTAAGAAAAAAAGTATCTTCCCTATGGAACGATACTTCTCTCTCAACGCAATACTGTCCTGACACAAATACAGCAGAAGCCATGCTTTCATCACATGCTCTACCAGTCCGGCCACATCCAGTGTCATATTCACTACTCCTTCAAAAACCTGCAGTACAGCTTCACAAACTCACCGTATTTCTGCTTCGCCAGATAGATCCGGTCTCCCGTGCTTACGGTGATGCTCTCATGGTCATAACCGCTGATGGCGGACAATGCCACCAGATAGCCCCTGTGACAGCGGTAAAATCCGTCACCCAGCACTTCCTGCAGATGATTCATCCTCTCATAGTATTCCAGAGATTCCGATCTCATATGCAGGATCACCTTGCGTCCGCTGTTCTCCACATAGAGAATATCTTCCACCGGTATCCGGCGATGGCTTCCCTCCGCCTTCACCAGAAGATAACGCGGCCCGGCGTTCCGCTTCTCCACTTCCTGCACGGCCCGCCGCAGGACGTCCAGCATCTTGTCCTGGTCCACCGGCTTCATCAGATAATGGAAGGCGCCCACGTCAAAGGCATCAAAGACCTGCTCCTTCACACCCGTCACGAAGATCAGGATCGCATCCGCCAGTTCCTTAAGACGCCTCGCCGTCTCCATACCGTCCATCCCTTCCATCGCGATGTCAAGCAGCACGATATCCGGCCGGTATCCCTCTTTTACACTTTCTATCAATTTCATCCCTGAATCAAATTCACATGTCTGTGCCTGAGAAAACTCCTTCTCAAGTAAGGTTAGAATCCTTTCTCTCCCTCTTACTTCGTCATCGCAAACCGCAATATTCATGTTTCCCCTCGTGTACCGCCCTGCCGGAATCCGCCGCCTGAAACAGCCTCACTCCCCGGCCGGGTGCTTCTTTGTGCCGCTTATGCCGCCGCACTGTTCTGTTAGTATATCGGCACGGATATCCTTTTTATTCCTTTTCATGTCACGAAACATGCTTTTTTTGTCACAGATCAGGTCTCCTCGTCCACGATGCTTCCCTTCAGGTCTTCTTCCAGCAGCTTCATCTTATGCAGCATATTCTTCACGTCAAACTTCACATCGGAAAGACTGCCCGTACCCATGCCGGTCGCCATGATATCATCCAGCAGAACCGCATCCTCTCTCGACCGCTCCTCGGCCTCCCTGCGCAGTTCTTCGCGCGCTTCATTCTCCCTGTGCGCTTCGTCGATCCGCTGCTCCAGCTCCGCCGTGTCTTCTTTCCGCTCTTCGATCTTCTCTTCCTGACTGGCCTCTTCTTCCGCTTTCTCCTCGGCCTCCTCCTTCGTCTCTGAACTCGACTCGTCCACGGGATCCTTGGCGTCGTGCATAAGCAGACCGATTATCTCCTTGCCGGCCGCCTCCATCACCTCCTCGGCTTTCTTCTGCGCCTTCTCCATCTCGCGGAACTTCAGCCGTTCCAGCCTGGTGGCACGAATCGAACCGTTATAAGCGGCGATCTGGTCTTTGATCACGTCGTTTCTGGTCTCATAGATCTTTTGATACTCGTCGATCTTCAGGCAGCGTTCCTGATACTCCGTTAAAGGCACACCCTCCATCTCTTTCAGCAGCGCTTCCTCTTCCTCCGTCCATTCAACTTCAAGCCCGAATTTCTCCGCATCAGCCTTCCGCTGCAGAAGCTCAACCTCTTCCTTCGTCTCGGGCGGACGACCGCTTATCGCCTTAAGCCGCGCCCGCTCTTCCTCCGTCAGCGTTACCTCATCCGGATGCCGCATATAATCGGCT
>VSOD01000186.1 GCA_009774655.1 Lachnospiraceae bacterium | reverse complement strand
GAAGAACGGGATCACGTTGGTCACCCCCACGATCACGCTCACAAGGATGGCATACGGTGTGCCAATGATACTGGTACAGACAAAGCAGAAGATGCCAATAATAATAGAATCCACGATCTTGCCGCCGATGAAACCGATAAATGTGCCGTGGATAAAACGGAAATTAGAAATCACTTCATTTCCGGTCTTACGGTCAAACAACGCGTAGACGATCTTCTTCGCCTGCCCTGCAAATCTTTCCTTGCTTCCCATAACATAGATCGATATGATAAACCCGATCACAAAATTCCAAAGAGCCTTGAAAATACTGATCACGCTCGAAGACAGGGTCTTGACAAGTTCATTGATATTCGGAAGCAGGTTCGTGTCAAAATAATCCAGCAGTTTGGGCGAATACTGTGCCAGCAGTTCATTGACCGTCTGCTCCAGATCCGGATTGTTCTTCATAAGACCCAGCGCCCAGTGATTCAGGTTGTTGAGATAGAGAGGCAGTTGAAAGATAATACTCTGGATACTGCGGATCACCTCCGGAATGATCAGGCCGAAAAACTCATAGAAAACAATCCCGATCAAAATGACCGTGATCATCATGGAAATACCCCGGATCCGCTTTCTGCCTTTGACATTATAAGGCAGTTTAGTCTTCTTGTAGAGGGGTTCAATCACCCGGCTTTCAATCTTATTGAGAACCGGTGTCATCAGGTATGCCAGCACGAATCCGTCAATGATCGGCATAGCGATACCGATCAGCGTAGACAGGCCGCTTGAAAGACTGGACCGATGAAACAATATATAGTAGAAAAAAATACTCGCCGCAATGACCAGAAAGGCCGTAATGCCCCAGTAAAAATATTTCCTGTCAAATTTGAATTTCATTGCTGTCACTACACTCCCCGCCGTTAGTCTATAGTTAGCGACATTAGAAATTTCGTTTTCGGCCTTGCAGGAGCTACCGTATATGGCTTCTGCAAGAGCCGGAAACAGAAATTTGTTATGTCGTTTACTATATGATATCTCTAGTATACCATTATTTTCAAAAACTGCATTACATTTTATAAAAAATTAATGTCATCTGAACAAATATTCTGTATAATAGAGCTGTTGAAATGTACAGGAAATTTACAGGAGACAATAACAGGAGACCTAGACAGAGCATGAAATTACAACAGGTATACAGCCTTACAAGAAAAGCCATTGATGATTATCATATGATACAGTCCGGTGACCGGATCGCAGTCGGTATCTCCGGAGGAAAAGACAGCCTGACGCTGCTCTATGCCCTGCAGGGACTGCGGCGTTTCTATCCCCATCCGTTTGAACTGTGCGCCGTCACGGTCGACCTCGGCTTCGATAATCTGAAGCTGGACAAGATCGGGGAACTGTGTGATACGCTCGGCGTCCCCTACCATATTGTAAACACGGACATAGCGAAGATTATTTTCGAAGATCGCCGGGAGACCAATCCCTGCTCTCTGTGTGCCAAGATGCGGAAAGGAGCGCTCAATGATGCCATGAAGACATCCGGATGCAACAAGGTAGCTTATGCCCATCATAAAGATGACGTGGTAGAGACGATGATGATGTCTCTGATCTACGAGGGCAGATTTCATACTTTCCGTCCGGTCACTTATCTGGACCGCACCGATATTACAGTTATACGGCCTCTGATCTATATGAACGAAGCCGATGTGATCGGATTCGTTAACAAATATGATGTTCCCGTCGTCAAAAGTCCCTGCCCCGCAGACGGCCATACGAAACGGGAATCTGTCAAGAATCTTGTGCGGGAGATCAATCTGGATGCGCCGGGTGTCAAGGAAAGAATGTTTACGGCGATCCAGAGTGCCAATCTGGACGGCTGGCAGCTGCCCACTGCAAAGAAACAGCCGCAGGACAACAATACAAACTGACAGGAGAGAAAGGTGATCTTATATTATGGATACTAAAAACAGCAATTATCATACCCAGCAGAATATTGACAATATCGCAAAAATGAGGGAAGTACTGGAGACACTGCCTCCCTTCTGCAAACAGTTCTTCCGCGGTGTCAGCGAGTATACCTCTGCGAGAACGCGTCTTGCCTACGCCTATGACATCAGGGTCTTCTTTGAATATCTGCATGACAATAACAAGAGCCTGGGCAGTATGGATATCAGAGAATTCCCTCTCTCCCTCTTAGAGCAGCTCACCAGGGAAGATATCGAAGAGTATATGGAATATCTGAGCTATTATCAAAAGGACGGCAAAGAATATACCAACGATGAGCGGGGCAAAAAGCGGAAACTGGCTTCTCTGCGCAGCTTCTATAATTATTATTTCCAGGCGGAACTGATCGAGAAGAATCCTGCTGTACTCGTGCCGCTACCCAAACTCCATGAGAAAGAGATCATCCGTCTGGATCCGGCCGAGGTGGCAATCCTTCTGGATCAGGTGGAGGAAGGAACGGGGCTGACCAAGGCTCAGAAACGCTTCCATCAGGCTACCAAAATACGGGATGTGGCTATCCTGACGCTGCTGCTCGGAACGGGCATCCGCGTTTCGGAGTGCGTCGGCCTGGATATCGGGGATGTCGATTTCAGAAACAACGGTATCCGAATCCTGCGCAAAGGCGGCTACGAGGCTGTCATCTATTTCGGTGAGGAGGTGGAGGCTGCACTGCAGGACTATCTGGAAGAACGCAGTCATATCATACCGCAGGCCGGCCACGAAAATGCCCTCTTCCTTTCCCTGCAGAACCGCCGGATGTCGGTTCGCGCAGTAGAAAACATGGTGAAGAAATACTCTTCCACTGTTACAAGCCTCAAAAAGATTACACCCCATAAGCTAAGGAGCACCTACGGAACCTCTCTCTACAAGGAAACCGGAGATATCTATCTGGTGGCAGATGTCCTCGGACACAAAGACGTCAACACCACCAGGAAACATTATGCAGCCCTCGAAGACGACAGGCGCCGCTATGCAGCCAGACAGGTGAAGCTGCGGGAAAACCTGCCCGGGCAATGATGACAGGCAATATTCTTCGGTCGAAGATTCCCGGACTACGCCTGCCCAAACGGCTTCGATCCGCTATGGCCGTTAATCCGGATCATTCTCAAAATACGGAATAACCAGATATTCTCCGTAATGAATGGAATCATCTGTCAGAGAATTCATATATCTTACTTCATTGATATAATCGGTGACCGTGTCGTAGTGCGTCTCGTCCATATACTGCTGTGCAATCGACCAGAGAGTATCATGACTGGTAACCGTGATACTCTTATAATATTTGCCGGAAGTCTGTATCTCATTCTTCGCATTGGAGCGGAAGGCACTCAGCGTAAAAGAACAGGCTGCGATCAGGAATACCGTCATAAGAAACATTCGGAAACGCTTCCTCATCTCCTGCTGTCTTCTGAGCCTGTTTCGCCGGATCCTCCGCTCGCTCCTGCAGTCTTGTGCCCGCATATGCCCGGCAGCCGGTCTCTCCTGTTGATCCATATGTATCTGCGTCCTGCGGTCAGATTCTGATACCGCACATAAATGATTCCTGTCTGTTGTCTGGATTCCTACTGCGTACATTACATTCACCTGCTTCCCCGTATGGTTTTGCTCTCATATAACTTTAATATAGTAGGCATATAATAATAGATATAGTTAACGACATTAGAAATTTCGTTTTTGGCCTTGCAGGAGCTACCGTATATGGCTCCTGCAAGAGTCGGAAACAGAAATTTGTTATGTCGTTTACTATAAATACAAATACACGAACATGTGTTGCGAACATCTGTTCTTGATTTCCTCTATTATACCGAACATACTTTCGTGTGTCAACACTCTGCGCAAAAATAATCGAACAAATATTCTGAATATACGTTTGCTTTTTCATTCTGGTTATGGTATGATAACTATATAAATTTATTGAGAATCGTTTGAAACTGATAAGAATTGGAAGGGAATTGAAAGGATAAGGTTATTATTTATGGGATATGGTAAGATTACTGCCAAGCAGCAGCAAATACTTGATTATATCAAAGACGAAATTTTAAAGAGAGGCTATCCGCCGGCAGTTCGTGAGATCTGCGAAGCCGTGAATCTCAAATCAACTTCTTCTGTCCACTCTCACCTGGAGACACTGGAGAAGAATGGTTATATCAGGCGTGACCCTACGAAACCGCGTGCGATCGAGATCTGCGACGATAATTTTCAGATGGTGCGTACCGAGATGGTTTCGATTCCGGTGATTGGGCAGGTAGCGGCCGGGCAGCCTATTTTGGCGGAAGAGAATATTGAGAGCTACTTCCCTGTACCGGCGGAAATGGTGCCGGGCGGTGAATCTTTTGCCTTGAAGGTTAAGGGTGATTCCATGATCAATGTCGGAATCTTCAACGGCGATCAGATCTTTGTAAAATGCTGCCAGACGGCGAATAACGGCGATACCGTGGTTGCTCTCATAGATGATTCCGCCACGGTTAAGACCTTTTATAAAGAAGACGGTCATATTCGTCTGCAGCCTGAGAATGATTCCATGGATCCGATCATCGTAGATGACTGTCAGATTCTGGGGAAGGTTTTCGGCGTTTTCAGAATATTCCGCTGATCAGATTTTTTGATTGGTTTATTTTCCAGTATAGCAAAACCGCAGTGCGACATAATAATAGTGACTGTTTGGTAGAGCCGAACAGTTAATGCTTGTGTTTACCTGGGGTTTTCTCTATAGCTATAGACAGAAAAATCCTTTATTTTCACAGGAAAGCGGCCGTCGGAGAAGTTGCATGATCTGTATGAGATGTAATAACTGCAATATGCAAAGGTTCCTGCAGCTGCAGATTGGAGGGAATATGAAAAATAAAGGTTTGGATTGTCTTGCACTGACGATCGCCATCATCGGCGCCATTAACTGGGGGCTGATCGGTCTTTTCAGTTTCGACCTTGTGGCTTTCGTCTTTGGTAACATGTCATGGTTTTCAAGAATTATTTATGCCCTGGTAGGTATTGCCGGTCTCTACATCATTACGTTCTATATGTATGCGGGCGGCGATGCCAGGGAAGCCGAAACGTAGCAGATTTCAGTCTGTAGCGGACGGGCTGAATAAAATCAGGAGAGCCCGGCATTGTCTATACAGTGCCGGGTTCTCCTGATTTCTATAAAGATTCCACCGGTTTTCCGTCTCTCCAGATGCGTTCCAGATCGTAGAATAAGCGGTTTTCCTTATCAAAAATATGAATGATCACGTCATGGAAATCCAGAAGTACCCAGTTGGCATTCTGATATCCCTCAATCTGGCGCAGCGGTACGCCTGCCTTGCCGAGTGTCTCCTCCACGTGATCGGAAAGCGCCTGGATCTGGCTGCGGTTCGTACCGTTCGCGATAATGAAATAATCGGCGATCACGGATACTTCACTGATATCAATGGTCTTGATCTCTTCCGCCTTTTTGTCCTCCAGTGCCCGGATGGCCAGTCTGGCGATCTCTATACTGTTCATATCTGTACCTCCCTATTGTTTCGTATCATGCTGCAGTCTGGCCCGGGACTTTGCATTTACTGCAAAAGGACTTTTTCTGCAGGTAAAAGCCAAACATTCTGTCTGACAATCTGTCTAATGTATCTGGCAATAATAATCGTAAGTATCCCTCGTCATCGAATCGATCTTGCCGCCCTTGCGGGAAAGGTAATCCAGTGTATCGCTTAAGATCTTACACAACGTCTCATCCAGATCGCGGTATGCCATCCTGCGCACCTGTTGCAGATTCTGAATGTCTGCATAGCTCCTTTTTGCGCGTTCCCGGCCCGGTTCGATGTAATCCGCGATATAGATGATCTTTTCCAATGGGCTCATATGCGGCCTGCCGGTAGTATGATAACTGATGGCCTGCAGGATCTCCTCGTCTGTGATCCCGTACTTCTTCCGTGCCAGACAGCTGCCCGCCTTCGCATGAAGCAGAGGCGAACGCTCTTCCGTCTCGATCTCCGATAACTGGATACGGCTCTTCTTACACAGGGAAATCTGTTTGTGATGACTCATACACTTGGCGCAATCATGCAGCATACCGGCGATCAGCGCCTTCTCCACATCCACGCCATGCACCATGGCCAGATTCGCAGCCGTATAGGCAACCCCAAGGGTATGCTCATACCGCTTGCGCTCCAGCCTTTGTTCCATTTCTTTTCTGAGTTTGGCAAGGTTAGTCGCTTTCATAATACAGCCCTTTCTCCTCGATATAAGCTCTGACAGCTGCAGGAACATCCGTCTCTATGGAGATGCCGTCCGCAACCTTACGGCGAATCTGCGAAGAAGAAATATCCATACAGTCGATTTTCAATAAAAAGATAACAGCCTGATATTCCTCTTTCAGACGGTTTATCTGCGCTTCCATATCGGCAACGGTCTTATCGTCCCGTACCGCTGCAAGCAGTCGGCAGCTTGAAAAGATGCGTTCCGGCTTCGCCCACCGGGTGATCTGAAAAAGGTTGTCGGCGCCCAGAATGAAGTAGTATTCCGTGTCCGGATTTTGCTCCCGCAGGCGTTCAAGCGTCTCATAAGTGTAGGTACTGCCGGACTGCGTCAGCTCTATCGTGGACAGGGTAAAATACGGCTCATCCTGAATCGCCAGCGCCGTCATCTCGGCACGGATCCGAGCGGATTCTACCTTCTTCGCCGCCTTCATATAAGGCTCCCCGCAGGGCATAAAAAGAATCTCATCCAGTGCAAACTGCTCTCTCGCCTTTTTGGCCAGAGTCAGATGCCCGTAGTGGATCGGATTAAATGTTCCGCCCATGATGCCTGCTTTTTTCAAATGCTGCCTCCTTACTATGTCGTCATACTTTTTCCTTCGGCAGTATGATCTTCGGGTTCTTCTTATCCGGTTTGTACAGAATAATCTTCTTGCCGATCACCTGCACAACCTGAGAATGTGTTCTCTCGGCAACCACCTGTGCGATCTCGTTCGGATCGTCGAAACAGTTCTTCAATACCGCGATCTTGAGTAACTCTCTCGTATTGAAGGCCTCTTCTATTCCCTTCGTAAACTCCGGTGTCAGGCTGGATTTCCCGACCTGAAAAACGGGATTTAGATTGTTAGCCAGACTCTTTAAGTAGGCTCTCTGTTTACTTGTCATAATATACCTCAAATCTGTCATTTATTTATCAAATCAGTAACGTAAAAGCTGTTTACTTATAATAATCAAAGGAAAGTCCGTACATCCGCACCGTATCGCCTTCTTCGATGCCGAGTGCCTCCAGCTGGTCGAGAATGCCGTTGGACTTAAGGAAATCCTGGAAGAATTTAAAGCCCTTCTCGGATTCCAGATTCGTGTAAGACAGCATTTTCTCGATCCTGGGGCCTTCCACCACATAGGCATCTTCCGCCTCGTCATAGACCACGGTGAAGGGCTCGCTGCTCATATCAAAATGATATTCCGGGAAAAATTCCTGTTCAAATATCACCGGCTTCGCGTCCATCTGTTCCAGACGGTTATTGATATCATACAGAAGCTCACGCAGGCCCTGTCCGCTGAAGGCAGATATGGCATAGACCGGAATACCCTTCGGTTCAAATTCCGCTTTGATCCTGGCTATCGGATCATCCTCCGCATAGATCATGTCGATCTTGTTGGCGGCGATGATCTGCGGCCGCTTCGCAATCTCTGTATTGTACGCTTCCAGTTCTTTGTTGATCGCATAGATATCCTCCACCGGATCACGTCCTTCCGTGGATGCGGCGTCAACAATATGCAGAATCAATTTTGTACGTTCTATATGGCGCAGAAATTCGTGCCCCAGCCCGACGCCCTCGGAAGCCCCCTCGATCAGACCCGGAATATCAGCGATCACAAAGCCTTTGGCATCTTCCAGATCGACTACTCCCAGATTGGGATTCAGGGTCGTAAAATGATAATTCGCAATCTTCGGCCGCGCATTGGTCACCTTGGAAAGCAGGGTGGACTTCCCTACATTGGGAAAACCGACCAGCCCGACATCTGCGATCACCTTCAGCTCCAAAAGCAGTTCCAGCTCCTGCGCCGGCTGTCCCGGCTGTGCGTATTTCGGCGCCTGCATGGTGCTGGTCGCATAGTGCTGGTTGCCGTTGCCGCCTTTGCCGCCGCTTAACAGCAGAAATCTGCGGTTGTCTCCGGACATATCGGTTATGACCTTGCCGCTTTCAAATTCCCTGACTACCGTGCCTTCCGGCACGTTGATGAACATATCTTCACCTTTCTAGCCGCTGCAGTTTCGCTTATTCCCGTTCTCAC